>NZ_JBKORL010000099.1:0-15292 GCF_047314525.1 Shewanella sp. BJSY2023SW007
ACTGCAATTCTGCATAAATCTTCGAAAGTGAGCGTCTCAGAGAGTCTCATTTCCAAAAAACTGTCGTTATTTATCAGAGACTGCCCCCTGCAACGACCTTCCTTGCTGCTCAGAAAGTGTTTAGGATGTCCTGTATATTCACCTTCCTTGCTGTTCAGAAAGTGTTTAGGATGTCCTGTATATTTTCTTATTTATCAGAGACTGACACCTTGCAGCGGGCTTTCTTGCAGCTCGCAGCTCGGAAAGTGTTTAGGATGTCCTGTATATTGTGACTGAATTGAATAAAAAGGGAATTATCTGGGGATTTTTTAGAACAGGGCGCTATCTGAAAATTCTCCTGAAGCCGTTGTTAACTCTAAGTAAAGGTATTAGATAGTGAAAGATACAATGCTCAAATTAGCGTACTTTACGCAGCATATAACTTTGAATAAAAATGATTACGAATACATAGGGGAAGACGAGCTTAGCGTTGTCTTTCGCTACAATAATAGTGTCCTTTGCCGCCCCTATATTTATTTTCGACCAATAAATATAAGTGGTTCTTTTTTGAACGAACGTGAATTTACAGAGACCATATTCGAATGCTACGAGGGGCATGTTGACATTGTTTCTCAAACTTTTACCGAGCTTGAAGACAGATTTCAGGTAGTTACACGTTATTGTATGGTTCTTGACGATAGCAATAATGGTGAATTTTCGGGATGTGAGTTTACTTATACGCAAGATAGCGACAACATTTTTAAGTACCAAGTTGAAAACTCCATAACGCCTGAAAATGAATGTTGTACACCTTTGAATCCCCTTAAGCTCTCCGTAAATGGAACGCTAGAGTGTGAGGTTGTGGAAGAACCGTTAGTAGGTTCTTTTCTCTGCCCATCGAAAAGATAGCGAAAAGATAGGACAGCAAAGGTGTTGTGAATATGACCATGAAACCAGTAGTTGGCCAACCCCTCTCGCAAGCTGGAGCACCCACAACTGCAGGTTTAACTGCTGGCGCAGTTGTTGAAGGAGCCATTATTGGTGCAGCAGAAACAGTAGCACCGAAAATTGAAGAAAAAATTAATGAGATGAACCAATGATATATTTTTTAATTTTCGGAGTTATGTACATTGCATTATGTATGTTGGGATTTAAATTGTACTTCTTTTTACAACAAAAAAATCTTAATACAAGAGACAAGCTTAAGAAAGGTATAGTAAGTTACGTGCTTTTCATCTTGTTTATATGCATCGAAATTCCATTTACTATTTTCTTTCCAGTTTGGCTGAATACAAAGTTAAACGTGATTAAGGAAAACTCTGAATCTACTATGTATCTCCTTATATTTGGTGTCGTAGTGCTAGGCCTTTCAATATGGCATGCTAGAAAAGATAGACCTAAAGGCTTCTAAGAGAGTGACGAAATACCGAAAATACAGCACGAAAATACAAAAATACAGGACATCCATATCTTTCTGTTCCAGGCTCAAACTACTGCTTGAGCTTGGGAGCAGCTACGAACATAGGCGTGGCTGGATAGTGGATAAAATCAGGCAGTTGTCGTCAATATTCTGCATCGACGTTTGCGCTTATGCGGTTATGAGTAATCACTACCATTTGGTGCTGGCATCCAAATTCATCCACGGATAAGGTCTGCTCACCATCCTTGGCTCACGCCCATAAGCACACTCGCCGCTGGCCACTTTATTTGCGCCAATAGGCTCTCGGCAACGCCCAAGTGCAGCGCAATTCTGTAAGTCTAAATTCGTGAGTTTAGGATGTGTGTCTATTCCTCGGTGCAGGTTCGCACCTTCCTTAGTTTCAATACAGCTTAAAAAAGACTAGGATCCAGTAGCTTGTCTAGTTTTTAACAATTGTTTCGCCAGGCTTTGGCTGTCTTGCGCCGCTGCGCAGCAAGGTTAACTGGTGGCCGACAAGCGAGGATGATATCCTTTTTGCTCAGGAATTAGAGTTTTTACTCTAGGGGTGTAGATGAAATTGACCAAATTTGCCTGGTTGCTGTTGTGGCCGCTGGCGGCTCAGCCTGCGCTTGCCGCAGACTATAGTTTTGCCTCTGCCTGGCAACAGTTGCTGGAGGTGAGCGATAAGCTGGCGGCCGAAGGCCAGGAAGTCAGCCGCGCCGAGGCGCAGCAAGAGGCCGGGCGCGACCTTAATCTGCCATCGCTCAACATCAACGGCAGCTACACCAGGCTGGAAAAACCGATAGAGCTGGATCTGCGCGATCTCAATCCACTCGCCTCTATGGATCCCGCCACTCTGCCGCCGGCCATAGGTGGCATTATCGGCTCGCTTCCCGGCTCGATGTTTGTGACTCCTTTCACCGAGCAGGATGTGTTCCGAGCCAGCTTACAGGCGATGTGGCCGATTTATACCGGT
The DNA here is from genome assembly GCF_047314525.1 of Shewanella sp. BJSY2023SW007. Lineage (NCBI taxonomy): Bacteria > Pseudomonadati > Pseudomonadota > Gammaproteobacteria > Alteromonadales > Shewanellaceae > Shewanella > Shewanella sp. BJSY2023SW007. The sequence continues at coordinate 2,376 of NZ_JBKORL010000099.1, forward strand.
GGCCAGATCTCTGCTGCTCAAGGCATTCAGGCGGCTCAGGTCGCTGAGAAGAAGCAGCAACTGGAGTTGGCGAGGCGTGAGCTGTTTACCACACTGGTAGACAGATACTATGCCGTCACTGTGACCCAGGCTTTGGTGCAAACCCAGGCTCAGCTGGTGGCATCGCTGGAAAAGCATTACAGCCACGCTGAAAAACTGGAACAACAGGGGCAGATCGCCAGAGTCGAGCGCCTCAATGCCCAGGTGGCACTGGATCAGGCCAAGGTCGACCTCGGCAGTGCCAAACGTCGCCATGAGATGGCGCTGATAGCCCTGTCTCGCCTGCTGCACCAGACTGATATCGCCACCAAGTCGCCGCTGTTTATGGCGCCAAGCTCCCCTTCATTGCCGCAATTGACCGAGCTGACGCTGAAGCAGCATCCAGCCTTGCGCTTGTTGGAGGCGAAAGAGACCCAGGCTCAGGGCCTGGTCGATATGGAAAAGGGAAAATACTTCCCCACGGTTTTCCTCTACGGTAACTACACCCTCTATGAAGACGACAGCCTGTTTTCCAAGGTCGAACCCGACTGGATGGTAGGCGTCGGGGTCAAGGTGCCGCTGCTGTCCCGTGATGGTCGCAGCGGCAAGGTGCAGGCGGCCAAGAGCGCCTTGCTGCAGGCCAGATACACCAAGGCACAAACCCGTCAGGATCTCAGTCTGTTGGTGGATCAGAGCTATCGCCAACTGCTGCAGGCCGAAGAGGAGGTCAATGCCTTGAACAGTTCTCTGGCGCTGGCAGAGGAAAACCTCAAGCTGCGTGAACTGGCTTTCAATCAAGGGCTGTCTACCTCCATCGACAGAGTGGACGCCGAGCTCAAGCTCAGTGCGGTACGCACCAAGCAGTTGGCGGCTCAATATCGTTATGTTCAGGCCTATGCCCGCTTGATGGCGGTCAGTGGCCAGTTGGATGAATTTATCGGACGCAGTGACAAGCAGGAGATACAGGATGCGGGTTAATCCTTTGGTGGCCATAGTGGCCCTGGTAACCATAGTGGCGGCGCTGGTATATGGGCTGATCCTGGCTTACTCCCCCAAGCCACAGCTGTTGCAGGGGCAGATAGAGGCCAGGGAATACAATGTGTCTTCCAAGGTGCCGGGCCGGGTGGAGCAGGTGTTGGTGCGCCGCGGAGACAGTGTCAGTGAAGGGGATCTGCTGTTTGCTATCGACAGCCCCGAGCTCAATGCCAAGCTGATGCAGGCCGAGGGTGGCCGCGATGCCGCCAAGGCGATGCAGCAGGAAGCCGACAGCGGTGCCCGTAAGCAGCAGGTTGCCGCGTCCCGCGAGCAGTGGCTCAAGGCCAAGGCCGCCAGTGAGCTGGCCAAGACCACTTTCGACCGGGTAGAAAACCTGTTCCGCGATGGCGTACTTGCCCGGCAAAAGCGTGATGAAGCCTTTACCCAATATCAGGCCGCCAAGTATACCGAGCAGGCCGCCTATGCCATGTATCAAATGACCGAAGAGGGCGCCCGGGAAGAAACCAAGGCCGCCGCAGCCGGTAATGCCCGGATGGCCGAAGGTGCGGTGAAAGAGGTCAGTGCCATACTCGCCGACAGCCAGATGCGCGCGCCCAAGGGCGGTGAAATCACCGAGGTGCTGTTGCAGGTGGGCGAGCTGGCACCCAGTGGCTTCCCTGTGGTCAGTTTGGTGGATATGACAGATGCCTGGGCCGTGTTTCAGGTGCGTGAGGATCAGCTCAAGCAGTTCAAGAAGGGCGAACGTATGACCCTGACACTGCCGGCGCTGCAACGCAGTGTCGAGTTTGAGGTCAGCCATATCAGTGTGCTGGGCGACTTCGCCACCTGGCGGGCGACCGAGAGTGGCCACGACTTTGATATGCGTACCTTTGAAGTGGAGCTCAGGCCGCTGGAGCCGGTGGCCGATCTGCGGGTGGGCATGTCAGTATTACTTGAAAAGTCTTGATTATGAATAAGTTGCTTCGGCGAGAGTGGCAGGCTGTCTGGCGCGATCCCTGGCAGCTGGCACTGATAAGCTATCTGCCGCTTATTGGTGTGCTCTGTCTTTGGTGGTTGTTTTCCGCCGGGTTGCCCAGGCAGTTGCCGGTGGCGCTGGTGGATCAGGACAACTCCAGCCTCAGTCGTGAGCTGGGGCGTCATCTTGAGGCTAATCCTGTCACCGCCCCCAGGCGCTATCTGGCGCTGGACGAGGCGGTCGAGGCGATGCGCCGCGGCGAGGTCTATGCCTTGGTCATCTTGCCCTATGGTCTGAAGCAGGAACTGCTGACCGGGCACACTCCCACCATAGACCTGCGCTACAACGGCCAGTTTTTGCTGGTGGGCAAGCTGCTGGCCAGTCAGTTGCAACTGACCCTGGCCGATGGTTTGCAGCAGGTGGCCAGGCTCAAGCAGCTGGCGGCCGGCGTCAATCCGTCCCAGGTTGAGGTGCGTCTCAGCCCTGTGAGCACCCAAACCACGGCGCTGTTCAACCGCAATAACAACTATGTCGGCTTCCTGGTGCCGCCAGTGCTGATCGCTTTGTGGCAGTTATTTGCCATGCTGGCCTTTGCCGGCAGTCTCAACCGTGAGCTGCGCCAGGATACCTTGGGCGAATGCTTCCGCCTGGGGATGCCCTCAGTGCTTTTGAGTAAGTTTATGGTCAACGGCGCCTTTATGCTGCTGCACGGCGGCTTTATTTTAGTGCTGTTGTATCAGCTGCTGGGGCTGCCGATAGCCGGGCAACTCCTGTGGCTGCTGCCGATGCAACTCTTGATGTTGATGGGCGTTTGGCTCTGGGTGCAGGGGATTTTTTTTATGCTGGCCGACTGCGCCAGGGTGATCAGCTTTTGCACCGCGCTGTTTGCACCCGCCTTTGCCTTTATGGGCATTACCTTCCCGACCGGAGAAATGCCGCTGCTGGCGCAGTGGTGGCGTCTGTTGATGCCATCAAGCCACTATATAGAGTCGCATGTGGCGTTGGTGAGCTATGGCGCCGGGCCGGCCAGCTTGCTGCCTCAGGCGCTGGGTTATCTCGGCTTTCTGCTGCTGTTGATCCCCAGTTGGTTCTTTGCCCGTCGTTATGCCAGGGTGCTGCAGTCGCAGTTGCCGCTTGAGGAGACGTTATGACAGCCAAGTCCCTCTCGTTATGGCAGTTGATCTGGCTGGATTTACGCGCCTTGGTGCGTGACAAGGCGATCTCTTTGACCCTGTTTGGCGGCGTGCTCTTCTATGCCGTGCTCTATCCCTTGCCTTATCTGCACCAGGTGCCCACAGAGCAGCAGTTGGTGGTGGTGGATCACGATAACTCCTCGCTGTCACGGCGGCTTATCCGTCACGCCGATGCCAGTGCCCGTATTCAGGTTGTCGGCCGGGTCGGCTCCATCGACGAAGCCAAAGCCTGGGTCACCGATGGCCGCGCCCATGGTTTATTGGTGATCCCGTTTGATTTTCGCCGCGATCTGTTGCTGGGACGGGGCGCGACCTTGAGCTTCGGCGGTGATGCCAGTTACTTCCTGATCTATTCCGCCGTGGTAGAAGGTTTAGTGAGTGCCGGTATGGATGCCGGCAAGCAGATCCAGCTCAAGGGACTATTGGCTTCGGGCCAGAGCCCGGAGGCCGCTGCCCAGAGCCTGGCACCGATTAAACTCAATGCCGTGCCCGCGTTTAATAAAGGTTTGGGTTATACCCCTTATGTGGTACCAGGCTTGTTTCTGCTGATTTTGCACCAGACCTTACTGATAGGCGCAGGCATACTCGGCGCCGGGCAATGGCATCGGCCGGGCTATTGGAACCGGGTCGGCCCCTTGATGCTGGTCAGTGCTCGGGTGTTGGCCTTCAGTTTGCTCTATTGCCTGTTCAGTGCGCTCTATATTGGCTGGTGTTACTACGCCTATCAGGTGAGTCTGCAGGCGAGTCTGGGGCAGGTGTTGTTGCTGATGTTGCCTTTTTTGCTGACCACGGCCAGCGCCGGGGTAGCGCTCAGCTGCCTGTTTGTGCGGCGCGAGTTGCCGACCCAGGTGATACTCTTGGTTTCTATGCCTATTCTGTTTGTCAGCGGCTTTGTCTGGCCCTTGGCGCTGATCCCTGAGCCCTTGGTGTGGCTGTCGCAGGTGATCCCGGCGGTGCCGGCGATTATGGGAATGCTGCAGCTGAACCAGATGGGAGCCGAGTGGGCAGCCATAGCCCCCAAATGGTTGCAGCTGTGGGGGCTATTGTTGCTGTTCTTCCCTCTGGCGGTTTGGGGCGTTAGTTGGCGTCGGCGTCAGCTGCCAGCAGCGGCGCGCTGACCCGCTCCAGCACCCCACTGGCCTTGGCTAGTACCAGCCCGTAGTTGGTGATGGCAACGCCGCGGCGGCGACATTCGAGAATGCGCCGCTGCATCTCTGCCCGACCCAACATACAGGCGCCACAATGGACTACCAGTTTGTAGCGTTCCAAATCGGCCGGAAAGTCATGGCCGGCACAGACGCTGAACTGCAACTGCTTGCCGGTCAATTTGCCAATGGCCGCCGGGATCTTCACTCTACCTATATCTTCATCCTGCACCTCATGGCTACAGGCCTCGGCGATCAATACCCGATCGCCATCCTCGAGCTTTTCGAGCATTTCGGCGCCTTGCAGCTGCGCCGTTAGATCGCCCTTGGCCCGGGCAAACAGGGTGGAGAAGGTGGTCAGCGGAATACTGTCGGGTACCTGAGCGGCCACTTGTCTCACCGCCTGGGCATCGGTCACTACCAGTGCCGGTGGCGTGGGTATGGCGGCCAAGGCTGAGGCCAGCTCAGACTCACGGCAGATGCTGGCGATGGCACCGTTATCCAGCGCTTCTCTGAGAACCTGCACCTGGGGCAAAATCAATCTGCCCTTGGGGGCGGCTGAATCTATCGGGGCGACCAGCAGTAGCTGCTCTCCGGTGCGGTAACAGTCGGCGGCCAGCACGGGATCGCGGCGAAAATCCGCCGGTACCAGTTGAACCAGCTGCTCGACCAAGTTGTCCCGGTGTTTTGCCTCTTGGGTCGACAGGCATAAGAACTTGATGCCTTGGCCCTTGAGCCAGTGCTGATGCTCCGTGGGCAACGGCGCCAGATCTTGCTTGTTTGCTACCACCAGGATTGGCAGCTGCCAGCTTTGCAGCAGTAACAGCCAGTCGCGGTCAAACTCATCTAACCCCAGTTCATCCAGCACATAGACGGCGATATCGGCCTGTTGCAACGCCCGGCGACTGGCGGTAATTCGCTGAAGCCCCAGGGCGCCGGTATCGTCCAGCCCGGCGGTATCTATCAGGGTAGCCGGGCCGACCGGATGCAGCTCAAAGGGCTTGCGCACCGCATCTGTAGTGGTGCCCTTGGTCTCAGAGACTATGGCACTCTGTTGGTTGGACAAGTAATTGAGCAGGGAGGACTTCCCGGCGTTGCGACGACCACACAATACTATGTGCAGTCTGACTCCGCGGGGGGCTGCATTGGGGGCCGAATTACACATTAATTTGTCTCCTGGCGTTGCCTCTGTCCGCAGAGCAATGCAAGCCGCGGGCTTTGAGGCTGAGTTTGATATCGGCGAGACGCTGTTCCAGCGGGCAGCCGGAGGCATTCTTGCCGGGGTAAATAAGGTATTTACTGCAGTCTTTCTGTGGCGTGAACGAGGGCATAAGCACATTGCAGCCGCGACTCAGGGAGTCGAGCCTGGCGCCGCTTTGCAGGGCATCCAGGGCGCTGGTGGCCGGTATGTTGGCGCCGGGGTTAAGCAATCTGAGTATGGCGCAGGCTCGCTGGCACTCAAGCACATTGCCGTTGGCCGTGTTTGCCAGCGGGGTTTGTGGATGACTGACGAAGGGACCGACCGCCAACATCTCCAGTTCCATGGCTGAGAGCGCCAACAGGGCGTCAGCCAGGGCATCGCTGTTGCTGCCCGGCAGGCCACAGATAATGCCACTGCCGGTCTCATATCCCAGGCTCTTGAGGGTTTCCAGTAGCCTTAGGCGTTTGTCCAGCACTCTTCCCGGACGCAGGCGGCTATAGAGCTCGGCATCCAGGGTTTCCAGTTTCAACAGATAGCGATCGGCGCCGGCTTCGCGCCAGAGCGCCAGTTCACTGTGGCTGCGTTCACCCAAAGATAGCGTGATGGCCAACTGGCTTTGCTGTTTGATGGTGCTGAGGATGCGGCTTATGCCATCCTGGCGAAAGCGGCTGTCTTCACCGGATTGCAGCACCAGGGTGCCGATGCCGGCTTTATCTACTTTGAGGGCCGAGTCGATGATTTCCTGGTGGCTGAGCCGGTAACGTTCAATGTCGCGATTGGCGGCTCTCAGGCCACAGTAGTGACAGTCGCAGCGGCAATAACTGGAAAACTCCACTATGCCTCTGAGCCAGATCTCCTGACCGAAGTATTGACGCTTGACCTCATCGGCACGGGCAAACAGCCAGTCATCGGCCTCTCCTGCCAATAACGCCTTGATTTCCAATCTTCCGAGAGTCTCTGCCGGCTTCATGCTTGGACTCCTGCCTGTTTCAGCACTTGTGCCAGCTCATCGGCGTAGCGATACAAGGCCTGTTGCCAGGGCGTGGCAGCGACCTTGGTGCGGCCTTGCATTCTTTGCCATAGGCCCGCCGGTGGCAGCCCCAGCTCGCGGCTGTCCAACTTGAGCCACAATCCCAAAGGCGCCAGATGTGGACTATGGGCATAGTGGCCGACAAACAGTTGATCATCGAGCAATAACAGCGGCGCGCTGGCGGCCAGCTTACTGCTGACCGCCGTCACCTGCTCGGGCCAGGAGGCGGCGAGTTGCTTGCTCCACTGCTGAGATACCCGGTATTCCTCGAGGATTTCCGCCTCGGTGGCTTCCGGGCGCAACATTTTGCCAAACGCCAGCCCGGCTTCGCTTTGTAACTCTTGTGTCACTATCAACAGCTGCGACAGCTGACTGCTTTGCAGTCTTTGTCGCAACAGCTGATCTATCGCCCCTTCACTGAAATTGGCATAGTGGCCGGCATGCAGGGCCACTCGCCGGGCGCGGCTCAGTGCCGACTTTAGCTGTTGTTTTGGCAGCCCGGCATAGAGTCGACAACCGGGTGCCAGTACCAGGGTACGACCTTTCACAGATAGATGTCCCTCTCGCCCGCATCGGTGCGCGTGAGGCAAGCCTCGATATTGCGTCTTCTGGCGGGACTGAGTTTATCCAGCTCGGCGGCTATCAAGGCTTCGCCGGCTTCACGGGTCTGCTCACTGGCGTAGTCGTTGAGGTATTCCTTGAAGGTGATCAAGGCGTTGGGTTGACAAAACTTGCCGATAAACTGCTGCTTGGCCAGGCCGATAAAGTGATCGCCGGTGCGGCCCTTGCGGTAGCAGCCGGTGCAGAATGAGGGGATGGAATGGCTATGCTTGACCAGATCCAATACCACTTCATCCATGCTGCGGTGATCGCCCAGGCTAAATTGGGCCGCATCGTCTTCCTGATTGTAGCCACCTGGGGTGGTCCGAGAGCCGGCACTGATCTGTGAAACCCCTAGGCTCAGGAGTTCACGTCTGAGTTCGGCACTTTCGCGGGTGCTCATAATCAGCCCAGTGTAGGGCACTGCCAGGCGGGTAATGGCCACCAGGCGTTTGAAGGTGGCGTCATCGACCGCATAGGGAGGCCGCTCCGACAGGCTGGAGCCATCGGCGGGCTCAATCCGCGGGAAGGAGATGGTATGTGGACCTACGCCACAATCCTGCTCCAGTTGCTGTACATGGGCGAGCATGGCCAGCAGCTCGAATTTGTGGTCATAGAGGCCGAACAGCACGCCAATGCCCACATCGTCGATACCGGCTTCCATGGCTCTGTGCATGGCGTAGAGGCGATAGAGGAAGTCTTTCTTGCGGCCCTTGAGGTGTACCTGTTCGTAGGTCGTTCTGTGGTAGCTTTCCTGAAAACACTGATAGGTGCCTATGGCGGCCGTCTTCAGCAGCTTGAAGTCTTCTGTGTCCATGGGGGCGCAGTTGACATTGATGCGGCGGATCTCACCACCTTTGCCTTTGCGCACGCTATACATGGTCTTGATGGAGTCGACTATGGCGCGGGCGTTATTGCGCGGGTGTTCACCGTAGACCGCCAGGATCCTTTTGTGGCCCATATCTTCCAGGGTTTCCACCTCGGCGATCAGCTCCTGCTCGCTCAGGGTCTTGCGTGGCAAGTCATGGTTGTCGGCGCTGAAGCCGCAATAGCTGCAGGCGTTGGCGCAGTAGTTGGAAACATACAGCGGAGCGAACAGTACAATGCGATTGCCATAGATGGCATCTTTGATGCCACGGGCAACGGCAAACAGCTCTTCGTCTACAGTGGCGTCCTGGTTTTGCAGTAAAACCGCTACTTCCTCAAGCGTCAGCCCCTGCAAACGGCGGGCTTTTTCCAGCACCTGGCGTACTGTGTCCGGGCTGGGTTGCTGATTGTTATTGAGCAAGGCCCAGATGGCGTCATCATCAATAAAATTCACGGCGGGGTTATAGTCTTTGACTTGAATCGTCTCGGTATGGCCCGATACAAGCGGGTCTGATATCAAAGGGCCTGACATCTGTGGCTCTCCTGTGAAAAAAGGAGCGCAGTCAAACTGCACTCCTTGGAATTTAACGAAGGAACGGATCACTCGGCGTGTTTGCTAGAGACCGGAACGACCTCCTCCTGCACCCATAGTGGCGTGTATTCGGCGGCGTCATGGTAGGGCACCTTGCCGTGCAGCATCATCGCCTTGAAATCGTCGAAGCGGTAAACCGCCAGGAACAGGTGCACGGGTAAAAATGCTGTCAGTAACAGGCCACACCCCAGGTGGATCATGCCCAGCAACCAGGCGGTATCACGTGGGATTGCATAGGGAACCAGCCACAGCGCCAGACCTGTGATGATCAGTGCAGTACCGCCGAGCAGGACACAAACCCCGAACAGTTTCTGTCCAGAGTTGTACTTGCGCATAGGAGGCACGGCGACCTTCTTACCCAGCAAAAACTTCTGTGGGTAGCCACCGAGTACCTTGAACCAGCCTACATCGTTGCCACCGAAGGTGAATACTCTGTTGGTGAACAGTACGACACGGTCGAATGCCATCAGGGTGAAGGCCACCGCATCCAGCGCCATGATGACACCGGCAACAATATGAATGTCATAGGTTAGCCCCATGGCGCTGTCGCTCAAGGGTTTAAAGAACAACAACAGCCCGGTAGCCGCCAGTGGTAGGAAGCTCAGCAGCAAGATGTAGTGGAACACCCGAACATTCAGCGGGTGCTTGAGAATGGGACGATTGTCCTGATGCATAGCCGACTCCTTAGGATTTCAGTTTAGTGCGATCGACAAAATGGGTATGCAGCAACTCGTGCGACAGATGCCCCAGCGGCTCACCGCCAAATTCGCTGTAATAGCGGGCAATGGCCGGGTTGGCATGGCTGACACGGTATTTGGCAATGGCATCATCCATATAGAGGGCATCGGCACGCGCCTTGATGTATTCGTTGCGCTTGGCGATACGGTTGCCGAGCCAGCCCACAGGCAGGGCCAGTAGCGCCAGAATCGCAGCACCTACAGCCATGAAACGGCGCCGAGACAACAGAAAACCATCTTCGGTAAATTGATACTTGTCTGTCATGAGCAACTCCTTACAGTTGGGCAACCCAGGATGTGCCTGAGCCGTTGATAGGTTGACCGCCACCGTTGACACAACCACCGGCGCAGTTCATCACTTCGATAAAATGGTAGGGGGACGTGCCGGCCATCACCTGCTCCAGCAAGGGGCGGATATTGCGGCCCATGTCGTGTACTACGGCGACTTTCAGCTGCACATCTTGTTTGAGCTGTTGGTCATGAATGGTGAGTTCGGCCTCCTTGACGCCTTCCAGACCGCGCACAGGTGTCAGTTCCAGCTTGGCCAGTTCTTCACCAGTGAGCACCTTGTGAGCGGTACGCACCGCGGCTTCCATCACGCCGCCAGTGTTACCGAAAATGGTGCCGGCCCCTGTGTATTGGGAAAACAGGCTATCACCCTTATATTCGGCCACATCCGGCAGATGGATATCGAGGCGCTTGAGTAGCTCGGCCATCTCGCGGGTAGTCAGCACAGCATCCACATCGGCGTAAGGTGCGGCATCGCTGCCGTGTTGCTGATGGAAGCGCCAGGCTGATTTGAACTCTGGACGTGATGCTTCGAGTTTTTTCGAGGTGCAAGGCATAACTGCCACTGTGAAGATTTTTTCCGGAGCCATTTCATAAACTTTGGCGCCATAGGTCTTGGCTACAGTCCCGGCCATTTGCTGCGGTGACTTGGCAGTGGAAAGGTGTGGCAGCAGGCTGGGGTATTCGGTTTCCAGGAAGCGAACCCAGCCTGGGCAGCAGGAGGTAAACTGCGGCAGCTTACCGGCATCTGGCTCCTGGCGCACATTGGCATGCAGCCTGTGGATGAACTCAGAGCCTTCCTCCATAATGGTCAGGTCAGCGGCGAAGTTACAGTCGAAAATTTTAAATCCCGCTTGGTGCATGGCGCCATAGAGTTTATTGGTCAGCAGTTGCCCCTTGGGCAGATTGAAGGCTTCACCTATGGCAACCCGTACCGCCGGAGCCAGAATACCGACCACTTCAGTGTTGGGGTCCTGGAGCTTGGTTAATACTGTATCCAAGGCACTCTGGGTTTCATGAATGGCACCGAACGGACAGTTGATCAAACACTGGCCGCAGCTCAGGCAACGCTCTTCATCAATCTTATGTGGGGCACCGGATGCGCCCTCAATAGCATGGGTGGGACAGAACTGTTTGCAGGCGTCACACCCTTTGCATTTGAGCGCATCTATCTGGATCAGTCCGCGGATCTCTCCCGGCTGATAGCTGGTTGCTGTCATGGCAATGCGTTCCTTTTTACGTGAGAATGTTCTTATTTTCTAATTGCTTATGTAAAGGCTATACCCCTTGGGAAAGGGCGGAAGGATTATAGGAAATAGCTGACAGCTATCTGTGATCCAAAGCAGAACAAGTTGGAGATTTCACAAGTTTTTACATGAAATATGATGAAATTAGCCAGTGAAACAGGGGCATGGGACTTTTTGACTTAGGCCCTGTTTCAGTTAATTTCACAGATGTGATGCGGGATAACACGGACACATCTAGTTGGGGGGAGTGTTAGAAATAGAGGTTTTCGACTGTTTTACCGTCAACCAGAATCTCACATTTGTCACCATTGCTGGATTTTGAGGATTGTACCGCGCTGGCAATAATACCAAAGGCGCCGCCTTGACTGCCGAGTACAGACCCAAAGTAGCACTTGCCATCGATTTCCATCTCTTGATAACGACCACCCAGATTTTGGGTTGGAGTATAAGGTGGGAAGGTGCCACGCATTATGGGGTCACCGTTGACAGTCAGTTCCAGTTTCTTCTTGTCGGAAAAGTAGCGTCCGCCGAGCTTCAGCGTTTGGCCTTTCACTTCGACGGTTTTTTCCTGGGCTATGATGGGTTGCGGGGTTGAACTACAGCCTGCCAGCAGAGCGCCGGTGCAAGCCAGTGAGGCTAGGGTCAATTTACGCATTAATCCGTCCTTTATTGGATTGTAAGGTATTACTTTTCCGTGTTATCCGCGCCGGATTATAACTTCTTGGCAACAAAGAATACCAGTGTCCTGGTTTAATTCCTTTTACCAAGTTGATCATTTTGATGAGCGCTGTTTCCACAACAAGGCAAGGCATTTAACTGTTAGGTGCTGAGGAGGTTGGAGGCGAATCAGGTGCCGCTTGCTTTGGTTAATGGATGCTCCTGATAACACTTGAGCTGTAAATTTAACCAAATGCGAGAGAGGGCGACGATTTCACTTTGCCAGATAAAAAGAAAGGAGCGAGTGTTTCTCTGCTCGATCCCCGTTATTGCGATCAAATATTCATCTAATTATACCAATTACGTTAATTAACTGACCATTCTTACCCACTGCCTAGAGCATAATTGAATCACCCTCAGCGGCTCTCCAATAAACTTGTTCCATGCGATGGAGCATTGCTCAACAATATCGTCGTAGCCACTAAAGCAGCGATTTGCCAACACATGTTGACGAAGCCATTGCCAGACTTGCTCTACTGGATTGAGTTCAGGTGAATATGGGGGAAGTTTGAGAATACTGAGGTTATCAAAATCATCGGCCAAATCTTGTTGATGCCAGCCCGCGCCGTCCATGATGACCAGAGCATGGCGTCCTGATCCCGTTGCGGCCGAAATCAACTTTAAGTGCTCATGCATATAATCGCTGTTGGCAAAGGGGGCGATTATAGCTTGCGTGGCGCCTGTTGCCGGACAGACTGCACCAAATAAATACGCTGATTCAAACTGTTGCTGCTTTACCACTCGTGGCCTAGTCCCTTTCTCAGCCCAAATACGGGTAGTGGTGTTTTGTTGACCAAATCTGGCTTCATCTTGAAACCAAACATCGATGCGATCGAGTGCGACGTGTCCCGGGGTGTTAAGGATCATTGCCATTGGGAAGTTTTTTAAAAGCCTCTTGCACGGCTTCAGATTGTTTCGGGTGACGTGATCTCGTAGTGATCCAGGAAAAGCCTAATTGATGTAGTAAACGGTAGATATTCGTTTGCTTGAAAGTCACGCCAAATTCAGACTGAATAAAGTGGCCGACGTCCTTGGCCATTAATCTGCCGCCTTGCTCAGATAGACTTTTGAGTAGTACGAATTCTTTCAGGGTTGCTAGCTGAAGAGAGGACAATTTAGCGGGACGTCCCGGATTTGGTTTGTCATCCAGGCCGGATAGTCCCAAGGAGAGATAAGTGGCGACCCACTTATTCACACTGGTTCTGCTGACCTTCAACATACTGGCGATAGAGGTACGGGAATGACCTTCGATAAAGTGAAGCAGGGCGAGATAGCGAATGCGTTTACGTGCGCTTTTCTCGGATTTTGCTAATGAAGCGATGTCGGGATGA
>NZ_JBKORL010000100.1:0-113329 GCF_047314525.1 Shewanella sp. BJSY2023SW007
TGCGGCAATACATACGGAAAGGCACCGATTTGCGGACGGTAACAGATAAGCAAATTAGTGAGATTGAACGGGCATTAAATGCCAGACCGAGAAAGAGCCTCGGCTTCAGGCAACCTGTTGCGGTATTCAATGAATTACGCAAGGCAGCCTAGTTTAGCGAGTGGTGCACTTCGGAGTTGAATTCGCGCCTGAGTTGTTGTTGGTTGCTTTGGATTCAGTGTTAATTAAATCCTGGGTTAAGGCTGTTGTCGTTTTATGCTCAAGGTTGTTGCTCAAGCTCAAGGCTGCTGCTTAAGGTTCAGTGTCGCGTTATCTATCAAGGTCAGATATCCCTGCTCTTCGGTCAGTTTGATCATAACCGACAAAGTAATTTCCTTCACTGGCTTGCTCATCTCATCAAGACCTGCATCAATGGAAAAACTATATTGGGTAGGTGTCTCGGTATTTATCAATGTTTGTACTTGCTGGAAACTGTTTATTGCCGTATCAGTGAGTGCCAATTGATAATGGTTTTGTGCTGGACTGCTGCTGAAGAGGCCCTCATTTTGGGGGATAACTTGAGTAGACTCCAATTTGAGTGGGAAACTATACCGGGATATTCCTTGGCTGGTATCCAGTTCCAGGGTCAGTTCAGTGGCATCAATCTTGAGTTTACCCGGTTCATCGATGAGGATTTGCGATCTGATAACTCGCGGGTTTAATTCGGCAAAATCCTGCTCATCGAAAGAACTCAGGCTGAGCATGGTGCCGAGTGGAATACTGGCACAAGCGTTAATAAAAAATATTACCCCAAGGACTGTTAAAATCCTTCTTATCATAATTATTATTCCCTTTAATACGATATTTATAATGTTTTTTTGATGTTGGCACCGCGTCCATCTGTTATTAGTGCGTCGCTAAGTTAGCCATAAAAATGATAGCTTGCCAAGCTTCTTTATCAGCAGATAAGCAGGTTTATAGATATCAAAATAAATAAATTCGACGGCATTCGAAGCAGAGTAACCCTTGCTTCGTCAATCACTGTGACTTTCCGCTACATGTATTTGCTTTGTCATAGCGTCACAATGTCATAGAGTCACTATCGCTTCCAAAAACAAGGAACGACGGCTCTGGCAATTAACCGCTATTGTTTGAGGATCTGGAGGGGATTCAAGCAGGATAAGGGTCTTGATTGGCGTCCAGAAGACTGAGGTAAAGTCGCAACTCAAATTCCAACTGATGATAGTCCGGTTCCATATAGGTGCACAGCTTGTAGAAGGCTTTGTTGTGCTCTTTTTCCTTCAGATGCGCCAGTTCATGTACCACCAACATCCGCAAGAAGGCTTCGGGTGCCCGTTTCAGGCGGGAGGAGATACGGATTTCATTCTTGGTCTTGAGTTTGTGCCCTTGCTTACGGGCGGCGTAGGTATGCAGCCCCAGCGCCTGATGGCTGAGGCTGATTTTGTCGTCAAAACACACTTTGGCGAGCGGGTTTGATTGACGCAGATAAGTTTGTTTCAGCGCCTGGGTATAGTCCCAAAGCGCTTTATCACTGCGGATCTGGTGTAATTCAGGATGACGTTTTGTCAGGTATTCAGCCAGTTTGCCAGCTTGGCTGAGCTGCTGAACCTGTTGTTTTATCTCGTCGCTGTAGTGGGCCAGATAATCAAAACCGTTCAAGGGCTTAGACCTTCTTGTAGATCCGCATCTGCTGGAAGGCGTACGCGGCGTCAAAGGCGTTTTGCTGGAACTTTTTCAGCTCCAGGCCGCTGAAGTCCACTTGCGGTGGATTGCGTTTCAGCTGCTCTTTAATGCTTTGAGGTGTCAGCATTGTTACCGGTAACTTACCCAGTTGAATGGCCGCCTCGAACTTGAAGCTGACAGAGCTGCCGGCCAGCTTACCCTTGTATTCGCGCTCAATAATCACGACGTGTTCGACCTGATAATCTTCCATCAGTTTATTGAAGGCGAATTGGAATTCCCGAATTGCTTCCTGGCTGGCAGGGTTGCTCAAGGTAAATGAGTGACGGCGGCAATCAGGAACGTTGAATACGTCCCCCTGGGCGCTCAGTAAACAGATGACGGCTTCGCCGCCTTTTAATTCAACAGCACAAACTTTCATGGTATTCCTTGTAGTTCATCATGCCGCACCGGCGGCTAATGTTAATCTTATGATTCGGAGCCGCTTTCATTGCCGTTATCTACCGGAGCGGGTTTACGTCTCATAGGGGCATCGCCCACATCCACCCCGGTAATAAAGCGCTTATCTCTGCCGGACTTGGCCTTGCCCGGTTTAGCCGCTGTCTTGCTGCGTCCTTTGGGCTTGCTGGCCTTGGTATTCTTGGGTTTGCTGCTCTGGCGCTTGGGATCGGCCAGGCCACTGAATTTGGGTTCGAGCCCCTCCAGGGAACTGAACTCGAAGCGGCGACCGAGAAAGCTCTGCACCTTTTTGAAGTTGAACCAGTCCTTGGGGCCCACCAGAGACAGGGCATCGCCCTTGGCGCCGGCGCGGCCGGTACGGCCGATACGGTGGACATATTCTTCGGCAAACTTGGGCATGTCGAAGTTGACCACCAAGGAGACATTCACCAGATCCAGACCGCGGGAGGCCACGTCGGTTGTCACCAGAATTTGCTGCTGGCCACGGCTGAACTGATCCATTATCTGGTTACGGGCACTTTGGCGCAGTTCACCACTGAGCGCCACGGCGCTGTAGCCTTCTTGCTTGAGCTTTTCGGCCAGTCTGTCGGTATCCTGGCGGGTGGCGGTGAAGATGATCACCTGGCGCTGTTGCTCGCGCTTTAGCAGTTCAATCAGCAGCGCCTCTTTATGATCCAGATGGTCACAGAGGAAAATACGCTGATGTATGTCCTGATGCTCTGCATTGGCGGCGCCAATGGCCACATGCTGTGGGTCATTGAGCAAGGTGGCGGCGATATCATTGACCTCTTCATGTTCCAAAGTGGCCGAGAACATCAGGGTCTGCCGTCGTCTATGGTTGGCGGCGTCGTTGATTGCCTTGAGTTGCGGGGCAAAGCCCAGATCCAGCATGCGGTCGGCTTCGTCGAGAATAAGCAGTTCCAGCCCTTCCAGATACAGATGGCGTTGTGACAGGTGGTCGGCAATCCGTCCCGGGGTGGCGACGATAAAGTGTGGATCCCGCGCCAGTGCCTTGGCCTGATCGTTGAAGTTTTCTCCGCCAAGCACACTGATGGCTCGATATTGGGTATTGGCAACCAACAGACGCAGCTGGGCGTAGACCTGGTTGGCCAGCTCACGGGTCGGCAGGAGTATCAGTACCCTGGGATCACGCTTACTGAGCGCCTTGGTGGAGATCACCCTTTGCATTGCCGGCAACAAAAAGGCCAAGGTCTTTCCCGAGCCCGTCTTGGATGAGGCCATCAGGTCTTTCCCGGCCAGCGCCACGGGAATTGCTTCACGCTGAATTTCGGTAGGCTCATCGATACCCATATGCTTAAGGGTTTGCAGCAGACGCTGATCCAGCGAAAAATCGGAAAAATGCAAAGGTGAACTCCTCAATAAAAACGACCGCACATTATAACGGCTTTTACGGCGCTGGGCATGCATTTAGTCAAAGGAGTGTCGAAACAGCAGCGACTTTTGTTCAAAAAAGTCGCAAGTGGGTGGCGGGAGTCCTGCCGGATAAAATCTGGAGCAGTACTGGCTTCGGGTGTATGCTGCCTTGGCTGTCTAAGCTTAGGCTGCGTGACTGGTAGAAAAATATAAAGGAGAGAGGATGACGCAGAGTCATAACCCTTGTATCGGTATCGCGCTGGGAAGCGGTGCCGCCAAAGGATGGGCCCACATAGGTGTACTCAAAGGCTTGGCAGCCATGGGAGTACAGCCAGATAAGGTGGCCGGTTCATCCATAGGCGCCCTGGTCGGTGCGGCCTATGCCAATGAGCGTCTCGAAGAGCTGGAAGACTGGGTACGCAGTTTTTCCAGCTGGGATGTGTTGGGGTTGATGGATATTAGTTGGGGCAAGGGCGGACTCATCAGTGGTGATAAGGTATTCAGTGCCATTCAAGATCGCATCGGTGATCTCCTGATTGAAGAACTTAAGTATCCTTTTACTGCTGTGTCAACCGACCTCTACTCAGGGCAGGAGATCTGGTTCCGTCAGGGGGATTTACGCCAAGCCGTCAGAGCTTCCTGTTCCATGCCGGGGATCATGTCGCCGGTGCGTCAGGGGCATCGCTGGCTGGTGGATGGCGCTGTGGTGAATCCCATTCCCGTGTCTGTGGCCAGAGCTATGGGTGCAAGTTTGGTGATAGGCGTCGATTTGCATGGTCACAGGCGTGAGCAACTGCAAGTATTGCCGGTGGCGCTCAATAGCGAAGAACCTTCATTGCAGAGCAAAGTGGCGGAACACTCCTCTGAGAGTGGTTTTATGGATCTGTTGGCCAAGGGCAAGGATTATATTTCCGGCCTGACCGACAAGTTCTCCCTCGGCAATAAGGCCGAACCCGGCATGTTGGCTGTGATGTCACAGTCGATGGATATTCTGGAGCAGCGCCACAAGCGCGCGCGCTTGATGGGGGATCCACCGGATATCTGTATCGTGCCAAAGGTGTCTGACATAGGCACTATGGAGTTTCACCGTGCCAGTGAAGCCATTGCCGCCGGGGAGAAGGCGGTGCAGCAGGCCTCGCATCTGATTGATGCGGCGTTGGGGCGTCTCTGAAGCAGGCGCTTTTTGTTAATGCTTGGTATGGGCACATTTTCTGCGGTGTGGGCACACTTTCTGCATAGTCAGCACATCATCAGCATCAAGGCGCTTCAAGGGCGTTTTTTTGACATTTTCCAAGCAATCTTGTCTTAAAAACAACCAGTTGGACGCCAATATGACGGAAAACTGACATGCAGCCTATCCATTCCTCTGTGGATCCCAGATTGTCCGGGGTCGATGCCTATGGCGTCAACAATCGTTTGACCAGCGGCAGCGGCCTCTCGGTTGTCGACACTGAAACTGTCAGTGACAACAAAAGCCAGGGCTCAGCCTCGGCAAACATAAGGCAGGACAGCATATCCCTCTCCAACGATGGCAAAAGAGCCGCGCGGCTGCAGGAGTTGGCCAAGGAGTTTTTTGGCTCAGGCCAGTTCAGCAGTGCCGATTTACCCAAGCTGTTGGCGCGCCTCGGCGACGAAGGGCTGTTGTCTGAGAGTCAGATGGCCAAATTACAGGGCAGTGGCCTGATGGGAGTCGATACCAAGGATAACGTCAGTCTAAAGGAATTTATTCAAGGCCAGATTGGTCTGCTCAGACAACAGGCCAGCCAAAGCCCTTTGCTCAACGCACTTGAGGGAGCTGATAGCTTGATGGGTAATATGGGGATGATGTATACCCCATCGAGCTCTTTGGCGGCCAATAAGGTGGCGGCTCAGTTGGATGCCGTGCTCAAGGGCGAAAACCAAACCGCCAAGAGCGACAATGGCAACAGCAGCAAGCCAGCGGTCAAGGCCGATTCCGCACAGCAAGAGCCTCAACTCTTGTCCCGGCTCAGTGGTGTCAGCGCGTTGATGCGCACCGCCGCAGCTATGGGCAGCCAGCAGCAGGGCAGTGGGCAAATCAACAGTTATCTGGCCTTGGTAAAGAGATACTGACTAGCGGCCGTTTGGAGCTCGGTCAAGGGAAAAATCTCTACAAGTTGTGCTCGTCGGCACTAATCCCATAGTGTTGTTCATCCTCTTCAATACCATGATCCAGATCATGGTATTGAAGAGCGATTTGTCGCTTAATCTCCACATATAGTGCTTGGTTAATAAAACACCACTATATATGGTGTTAAATAAACAACATGGAGATTAAAGAAATGCCGGTAGTGATTAAGCGGGACGGGTGCCGTACTCAGTTCGACGAAACAAGGATAAGGGATGCGGTGCTGGCAGCCTCTAGCCACTGCGGTATAGAAGATGCAGACTATGCGGCCACAGTTGCAGCGTTGGTCACCCAGGCGGTAACCGACAAGGCCGAGGTCAATATCCAGGAGTTGCAGGACAGGGTCGAAAACCTGTTGATGGAAGGGCCGTACAAGCAAGTGGCCCGTAGCTACATCGAATATCGTCATGACAGAGATATCTGCCGTGAATCCAGCAGCCGACTGAATCTGGAGATCCGCGGCCTGGTCGAGCAGAGCAACGCGACCCTGCTCAACGAAAATGCCAATAAAGACTCCAAGGTGATCCCCACCCAGAGAGATCTCCTGGCCGGTATTGTCGCCAAACATTATGCCAAACATCATATCCTGCCCAAGGATGTGGTTGCCGCCCATGAAGCCGGTGAGATCCATTATCACGATCTCGACTATTCGCCTTTCTTCCCTATGTTCAACTGTATGCTGATCGATCTCGGTGGCATGTTGACCCAAGGGTTCAAGATGGGCAATGCCGAGATTGAAACGCCAAAATCCATCTCTACTGCCACTGCAGTTACCGCGCAGATCATCGCCCAGGTCGCCAGCCATATTTATGGCGGCACTACAATCAACCGCATAGATGAAGTGTTGGCCCCCTTTGTGGCCAAGAGCTACGACAAGCATTATCAAACGGCGCTCAAGTGGGGGATTACCGATGCCAAGGCGTTTGCCACAGAGCAAACCAAGAAAGAGTGTCACGACGCCTTCCAGTCGCTGGAATATGAGGTCAATACCCTGCATACCGCTAATGGTCAGACGCCTTTTGTTACCTTCGGTTTCGGTTTGGGTACCAGCTGGGAGTCACGGCTGATCCAAGAGTCTATTTTGCGGATCCGTATGGAAGGCCTTGGCAAGAACCGCAAGACAGCGGTTTTCCCCAAGTTGGTATTTGCCATTCGTGATGGTATCAACCACAAGGCCGGTGACTGCAACTACGATATCAAGCAGTTGGCGCTCGAGTGTGCCAGCATTCGCATGTATCCGGACATTCTCAACTATGAGCAGGTGGTCAAGGTTACTGGCTCATTCAAGACTCCTATGGGTTGTCGCAGTTTCCTTGGCACCTATGAGGAAAACGGTGAACTGCTGCATGAAGGTCGCAACAACTTAGGTGTAGTCAGCCTGAACTTGCCGAGGGTGGCGCTGGAGGCCAAGGGCGATGAAGCCGAGTTTTATCGCATTTTGGATCAAAGGCTGGAGATGGCCCGCAAGGCATTGGATACCCGCATCGAACGTCTGGCCAACGTCAAGGCCAGAGTGGCGCCCATTCTCTATATGGAAGGGGCTTGCGGCGTGCGTCTGCGCGGTGATGACAACATTGCCGAAATCTTCAAAAACGGCCGTGCTTCCATTTCTCTGGGCTACATTGGTCTGCATGAGACAATCAATGCGCTTTATGGCACAGACACCCATGTGTTTGACGATGAAGCATTGAGGCAGAAAGCGGTTGCCATAGTGGCTCACCTCAAGGCGGCCACAGTGCGTTGGAAAGAGGAAACCGGTTATGGTTTCAGCCTCTACAGCACACCGAGCGAGAGCCTGTGCAGCCGTTTTGCCAAGCTGGATGCCAAGCGTTTTGGCCTGGTTGATGGGGTCACCGACAAGGGCTATTACACCAATAGTTTCCACCTGGATGTGGAGAAAAAGGTGAATCCTTACGACAAACTCGACTTCGAACAGCCGTATCCTGAGCTCGCCAATGGGGGGTTCATCTGCTACGGCGAGTACCCGAATATGCAGCACAACCTGGAAGCGCTTGAGAATGTCTGGGACTACAGCTACAGCCGGGTGCCTTACTATGGAACCAACACACCGATAGATGAGTGTTACGACTGTGGTTTTACCGGTGAGTTTATCTGTACCAGCAAGGGCTTTACCTGCCCCAAATGTGGCAACCATGAGCCCAGCCGGGTGTCTGTGACCCGCAGGGTTTGCGGTTATCTCGGCAGCCCGGATGCCAGACCCTTCAACCACGGTAAGCAGGAAGAGGTCAAGCGTCGGGTTAAGCATCTCTAACGTAAAACAGTACTCTGTGTACTTACGCTTGGATTTTTGCCTCTTTCCCTAAATAAAGGCGCCCCGAGGGGCGCCTTGTGGATATAGCTATGAACTATCATCAGTATTACCCCGTGGATGTGGTCAATGGACCGGGCACCCGGGTAACCTTGTTTGTTTCCGGTTGTGAACATCAGTGCCGGGGCTGTTATAACCAGTCAACCTGGGATCCCCGCTCCGGGCATTCTTTCGACCAGGCGATGTCTGACAGGATTATTGCCGATCTCAATGATAGCCGGATCCCGAGAAGGGGCCTGTCACTCTCCGGCGGTGACCCACTATTTCCAGGCAATCTTGACGCCATCAAGGCCTTGCTGCTGCGGGTGCGGGACGAATGCCCGGGAAAGGATGTCTGGCTCTGGACTGGTTATCGTCTCGATGAGCTCAGTCCGGCGCAGCGGGAATTGCTCGGGCTTGTTCATGTGTTGGTGGATGGCAAATTCATGCAGGAGCAAGCGGACCCCTCATTGAAGTTTCGTGGTTCGGCCAATCAGGTGATACACCTGCTCAAAGACCCTCAATAAGTACAAAAGTGAAAACTGGTTAACACAATTGCTTTTCCCTGCTAAAAAACCCCGTCACCTGAGCTTGAGTTGCTGTTATACTTCTGTCCGGCACATTTACGGCAACCAGGCCGTCCATTCTCAGGTGCCGGGATTTTGTAAGGTAACAGAATGAATTTGAAGCAGGAGCTGCAACAGCTCAACGATAAGCTGGATCAGTATCGCCGTAAATTGGCTGCCGCAGAGCAACGTGGCGATGGTCCTATCATTGCCCAGTTTCAGCGGGAAATCGCCGCCGTCAACAAGCGGATTGCAGCCATCAAGGGGCAGCAGAGTCGGCAGCTTGGCAAACAGGGGCAGTCTATTCGCGATCTGCCTTTTAGCCGCGAACTCACCAAAGCCGAACAGGCCGACATGGGCAAACTCAAGAAGTCTGTCCGGGGGTTGGTCGTTGTGCATCCTATGACAGCGCTGGGCAGAGAAATGGGTATTACTGCCGTTACCGGGTTTGCACCCAAGGCATTTTAACTGCCGCCGTGACAGCAGATAATAACCAATGAATTCACTTGGGTATTCCGGTCGGTGGTAAAAACGCATAAAATGACCGGCCTGAGTACTGAGCGCGCTTCACTATTATCTTGATTTTGAAGGATGTTAACCGTCTCAGGGAATGAGAGCAGTCGTTAAGGTTAATTCATGTCTATTAAATTTATCGCCACCGCCAAATTGCCAACCCCTTGGGGGGTGTTTGCCATGCATGGTTTCGAGGATACTGAAACCGGTAAAGAGCATGTGGCGCTGACTTTTGGTGAGCTCCAAGCCGATAAACCCATGCTGGGACGGATCCATTCGGAATGTCTCACCGGAGATGCCCTGTTCAGCCTGCGCTGCGACTGTGGCTTTCAACTGCAGACCGCGATGCAAAATGTCGCCGAAGCCGGTCAGGGCTTTATTCTCTACCTGCGTCAGGAAGGTCGTGGCATAGGGCTGTTGAACAAAATTCGAGCCTACGAGCTGCAGGACGATGGCGCCAATACAGTGGAAGCCAATGAGCGCCTGGGCTTTCCGGCTGATATGCGCAAGTACGATATGATTGCGCCCATGCTGGAAAAAATTGGCGTTCATAAGGTGAGGTTGATGACAAATAATCCGCGCAAGGTGCAGGCGATGAAAGATGTCGGCATGGAAGTTGTCGAGCGGGTGCCGCTGCAGGTTGGCAAAAACCGCTATAACGAAGCCTACCTCAAGACCAAGTCTACTGAGCTTGGCCATATGATGTCTGAGTATCATTTCACCGAAGGTCATCAGGACTGAGTCGGCAAAGATGAAGTCACCGGGGAAAGCATCGACCCAAGTTGGTTTATTGAGTGTGTCTTCCCTGGGGCTTTTGCTACTTGCCGCGCCAATCTTTGCCCAAGAGTCTCCCAGCCACGCTCGGCCGCCGGACAACTCCCACTATGCCTTTGGCAGTTATCTGGGCAGCGGGGTCTATCGCGCGTCCGAACAGGATGCTACCGTCATCAGCTTACCGCTGGACTTTACGCTGGAGCAGAGTGAGGACACGGAGTTCTTGCTGCGCCTGCCTATCTCTGTAGGCTTTTTCAACTATAGCCTTGAAGATGCCGGTGAGTTCGAATTGCCTTCCAGTGTTGGTACCTTGACCGTGACCCCAGGCTTTGAAAAGCGTTGGCGTCTGGATGAAAACTGGCGCATGGAGGCCTATGGCGATCTCGGTTTTGGCAGTAATTTCGACCAAGGTGGTAATGTCGCCATCATGGCAGCCGGCATCAGTGGCTTGCGCTCTTTTGAGTTGTGGCGGGCAGATTCTTTGTGGGTGACCCGACTGAAATTTGCTGCCTACAGTGAACGGGCGTTCAGCATCAGTCAGAGCTTTTCCGTATTGCAAACCGGAGTGGATATCGGCTTGCCTTATCACTGGTCCTGGCAGGGGCTACAGATGCAGCCCAGGGTGTTTGCTTTGGGTTATTGGTATTTTGACCAGTTACAGTTTGCCGGCGATCTCAACCAGGATACCTTGGTGTCCGGCAGTATTGAGTTGGGTGCCACCCTGGCCCTTGCCAAGCCAGTGCTTGGCATAGACAGATTGGGGATCAGTTACCGTAGTGGTGACGGGCTGGAGATCTGGCGCCTGCTGTTCAGCATGCCTATCTGAGGGCTGAGCCCTCAGTGGCGGTGTTCTTGTCCTGGTGAGTTTTCTCTTTGATTAAGGCGACCAATTGGCCACTGACGGCGGCTATCTGATCTTGCAGCAGTTTACGCTTTATCTCGGCGGCTTCAGAGTCATCGCCATTTAGCTGCTGCAACTCCTGTTGCAACTCCTTGAGTTTGTTCTGCAGTTCCTTAATCTTCTTGTCAATTTCAGACATACCCGAGGTATCTTCCTCGGCGGCTTCCTGCGCTTCTGAGGTTTGCGCCGAATTATTTCGGTGCAATTGACCACCCACATCATCCGCCAGCGCCTTGCGGCCGGCAGAAGAGATATTCACTTTATCCTGGCTGTCCGAACTTGTGGCAGTGCTTTCCTTGGCTGTGCCCTTGGCGACCACAGTGACTTCACTCAGGCTGCGGGAACCGGTTCCCTGAGTGGCGATTTGACCTAAGCCTGCAATGTTCATCATTAAACTCCCTGGCGGCATCTGTTCGTGCTGATAGTCGATAACGACTTATCGGCTGCAAGGGGAAGAACTTTAGCAGCTTTGAAGCAAAATTGGTTAAAAATATAGCGGGTTGCGTGTTGTATCAGGGCCGGGTTAGTCAGTTTTTTTGCCCCAGATATGGGCATTGGTCTGAGGCTTGTCGGCACAGGTTTTTTGGGCCGGTTTTTCCCGTGTTGCCGGGGTTGAATTGCCCAGCAGGTGAGGCGGAATGGGCAAGCCCTTGCTGGTCAGATAGAGGCGTTCCAGTTTTTCCCTGGCCCATTGGGTTTTTCGCAAAAAGGTTAGACTCGACTTAATGCTGGGATCATGGCTGAAGCAGCGCACTCTTATCCTTTGTGCCAGACCATCAAAGCCGTACTGTTCCACCATTTCTGTGAGTATCGCCTTGAGGGTCAGGCCGTGCAGGGGATCTTTGTTGGCTTGAGGGGAATTGGAAGCTGTCATCAATGGGCCTTGGTAGCTGGTGTTATAAAAGCGGCGCCAGTATAACCGAGAAGCTTTTCAAATGCCTTGCAAAAAGGTTGAAAAAGTTGCGTCAAACTGTCCGGCAGATACATGCTCGGCAGATCTTTAGCCAAGGGAAACCATCGAGAGAGGAAAAAGGGGCCGTAGCGGCCCCTTGAAAGAGAGATTATTTAAAGTGCAGTGACCAGTTGTCGATGTAGCCTAGGTCACGGCGACCCGAGTCGACGGCCTTGAGCAGCCAGGTACCACTGGACTCGACACCTGTCATATCGACCGAATAGCTCTGGATGATATTGTCGGTGCCTTTGCCTGTGTTGTCGTGCAGCACGGCAATCTGGCCATTGGGGCTGTGCAGTTCAACCTGCAGATCGCCAATGTAAGGGTGCACTATGCTGACATCTACAGTGACCACACCCGAATCACCGCTGCGGCTGACACTGATGGGGCTGGTAATACCTGTGCTGTTGTTGTCGGGAATATTGGCATTATCACCATTGGTGTAGCTCGCTGCGCCGCCACCTGGATTGGTGCTGCTTGAGCCTGTGTAGCTAGCCACCAGGCTGGCACCGCTGAAGCTGCTGTAACCGCGAACCATCACATAGTAAGTACCGGCTTGAGGACTGTTGACCGAACAGCTTTCAGTGTTGCCGCCTTTCCAGGGGCGACAATCAAAGCTGCTGGTGGTTGGAGCCGCGCCGTACTGCATGTAAAGGTCGGCATCACCTGTGCCGCCACTCAGGTTGAAGCTCAGGTTGGAAGCGCCGGCTGGCACATCGAGGAAGAAGTGCAGTTCATCGTCTTTGGCACCGCTTAGGTTGTTGACCGCCACTCCATTTTCCAACTGACCATCGCTTGGCGTGCCGGGATCGCTCGGGCCATTACAGGAGGCATCCAGATATTCCTTGGCAGCCACGGCATTGACCAAACCATAGCCGGTGCGATCGTCACGACCGGGGACATCCAGATCTTCGGCGGTGGCTTTCAGCGCCTGACGCACCTGGGCGGCACTACACTCAGTGTGATAGCTCCATACCAGAGTTGCGACGCCGGATACGTGTGGCGTCGCCATGGAAGTACCGTTGTAGTACTCATAGTCTTCGCCGGTGGTGTTGGATACGCTGGCCTGCTGACCGATTTGGTTACGTAGCGCCAGACCGGTTTCACGGTCTACAGACACAGAAGCCTTGGTCAATTCAGTGTTTGAGTCAACCAGGAAGGGGTTTTGCAATCCGGGCAGAGTGCTGTTGGAGTAGACAATAGTCGCTGCAGCACCGGCGTTGTTACAGGCGCGAACCGCATTGATCTCGGGATAACCGGCACCTTGGTTTTCCAGACGTTGCACCAAACAGACTTTGCCCGTCATATTGCCGCAGTTGTAGCTGCCAGCGCTGGTGTCACACTCGGCCAGTTCGCCGCTGGCACTGGCGCTGATGGGTGAGGGCACATAGTTGCTGCCCGATGGTACAAAGCGGTTGTGAGGCACCACCCCTTCGGCAAACAGCGACTGACCGGCAATGACAATATCAGCCAGACGTCCTTCGCCGCGAGTCACGGTTGAGAGGATTGCTTCACCCGGGCCGGAGATTTCGACCTGATTGGTGTACTGGGAGAAGGCCGAATGGTCTTTGTTGCTGTCGACCGAGGCCACCGACATTACCGCATCATAGGAAGCCGGGTAGCTGTGGGTGTTGTTGCCATCGTTACCGGCCGCGGCAATCAAGAGCACGCCATTGTTAAAGTGGTTGGTCATGGCATTGCGCTCAGTGGTGCTGGATCCTGAGCCACCCAGGCTCATGGTGACCACATTGGCGCCATTGTCGACGCAGGTATCCACGGCGGATACCAGTGAAGAGGAGTAACCCCAACCTGACTCGTTGAATACCTTGATCACATGGATATTGGCGTTCTGATTCGGCATCACCCCAACCACGCCTTCATTGTTGGCGATGGCGGCTATGGTGCCGGCAACGTGAGTTCCGTGGGCATTGTTATTGCCCGGCTCGAACCAGTTTCCGGTGCCCGAGTTGTTGGTACCTGTGACATTGTTGCCACTGAGATCCTGGTGAGCACGATCATAGCCTGAGTCTATGATACATATGGTGCGATTACCGCTGAGGTTATCGGCCAACTGAGTCGCGCCGACATAGGTTTGCCCCCAGGGCGTGGTTTCACTCAACAAGCGGCGGGGCATATCTTCTTCGATATATTCCACATCGGTGCGGGCACGCAGCGCCTTGAGTCCTGGGTTATCCAACTTGACGCTGTAGCTGTGGCTGCGACCAATGCGCTTCATTTCGCGAGCCTTAACGCCGTTAAGCGCTCTGTGCTGGCCGAATACCTGATTCAGTTCGCTTTGACCACTCATGGTTTGCAGGCCGTTGTTGTCCTTGAACTTAACGATATAGCGCTTGGGCAGGGGCGACTGCTGTGACAGATCATTGGCTTGAGGTTTGAAAGGTGCGCCATGAACACCGGCAGAGACTGCCAGGGCCAGCATGGACAGACTCAGGGCCAACTGTTTATTTGTTATTTTTTTCATACTTGTCTTCCGTGTATCAGATCTTGGTTTATTGTCCTCGGACATTTCAGCATTCACTGAAATGACCCTTTTGCAATCTACCGTCACGAAAAATTCATGTAAAACAAATGTTAACGGAATGGCGTTCTATTTCAGCTTGGTTGTATTTTGCTTTTTGTGAATATAAATTCAATCAAGCGTTTTATGTTACCAAGTGCATCACTGCCGATTGCATGAAATTTTGCCGGGCTTGAATAAGAGTCGATGTGAGGATGGATTGAAATCTGATATGTAATTAAGGTGCAATTAATTGATTTATAAAGTTAATGAAGCCTGTTATTTTAATTTGATATAAGCAATTACTTTTAAGAACAATAGTTGCGAAAAGAAGACTTTAGTATAGGGTAAAGGCGACTTTTTGACTAAAAGTGCATTTTTGACACTTGCATTTTATCTTGGGGATTGTTGATTATTTGTGTTAATCGTTTCATGAGAAGGCCCACTTGAGTGGGCCCTGTTGCATGAGAGGCGCAGTACTTAATGGCTATCTGGTCAGCTAGTTACCGGCGCTGGCCTTGAGGCTATCATAGCCGCCACCATTATAGACTTCCTGATAGCCGGCTTTATCCAGCGACTCTTTGGCGATACCTGAGCGGCGCCCGCTACGGCAGTAGACAACTACCGGGGTGTCCTTGGCAATGCCCTGTTTGGCAAAGGTTTCGGCTATCTGCTCAAAGGGGATATTAACCGCCTCTGGCAGATGTCCCTCGGCGTATTCCTCCGGGGTTCTGACATCCACCAGCATGGCGCCCTGGGCGACCTTGGTCAGCGCAACTTCGGGAACCATCTGCTCGGCACGAACGCTGAGGCTCAGCAATACACCAAAAAGCAGAGTCGTTAGCCACAAGAATTGGCGCTGGGTACGGGTTATTATCTTCACTTACATTCCTTAATCAGTGGGTATTGGCCTTGGCTTGTTCAGCCTCCGTTTTCATACCGAATTTACGCATCAGCATGCTGGCAGGACAAAAGCCGGTAAAAGCACTTTGGAATAGGTTAGCGCCAACAAACAGAGTTAGCCATACAAAATTGTGATGGACAGTGGCGGTTAACAGTAATGACAACATCACCATAAATCCGGCAAAGGCCATAGTGGCACGTTCTACAGACATTTTAAGCTCCTTTGGCCGCCTGGGCCTGGTTGATCACTGAGTCGATGCGCTTGCGCATCAGGGCATAGTAAAGTACCGGGATCACCACCAGCGTTAGCAGGGTGGAGATCAGGATCCCGAAGATAAGGCTGATGGCCAGACCGTTGAAGATCGGGTCATCCAGAATAAACATGGCGCCTATCATGGCCGCGAGGGCGGTGAGCATAATAGGTTTGGCCCGCACGGCGCCCGAGTGAATGACCGCCTGTTCAAATGGCACTCCTGCAGCGGTTTCCTGGTTGATAAAGTCCACCAAGAGTATGGAGTTACGCACTATGATCCCCGCCAGCGCTATCATGCCTATCATGGAGGTGGCGGTGAACTGGGCGCCGAGCAAGGCGTGCCCCGGCATGACCCCGATAATGGTCAAGGGGATAGGCGCCATGATAATCAGCGGTACCAGATAGGAACGGAAGTGGGCCACCACCAGGAGATAGATGGCAATCATGCCAACCCCATAGGCCAGGCCCATATCACGGAAGGTTTCATAGGTTATCTTCCATTCGCCATCCCAG
The DNA here is from genome assembly GCF_047314525.1 of Shewanella sp. BJSY2023SW007. Lineage (NCBI taxonomy): Bacteria > Pseudomonadati > Pseudomonadota > Gammaproteobacteria > Alteromonadales > Shewanellaceae > Shewanella > Shewanella sp. BJSY2023SW007. The sequence continues at coordinate 15,861 of NZ_JBKORL010000100.1, forward strand.
AGTACGCTGATGGCATCCAGGCCATCGGGTTGGCTGAAATAGTGCTGGTTGAAACCAAGGCCACCTTCTGAGTCGATATCCGCCGCCATTTCAAACATGCCGTACAGTGGGCTGTCGAGTGGCCCGGCCATGTCGGCAATCACCATGATCATCGGGATCATGTTCTTGTGAATGATGGGCGCGTCTATCTGTCCTTTGCGGATTGTCACCAATTCGGCCACGGGCACAGTGCCGCCATGGAGGCTGTCGAGGCGTAAGTTAAGCACTGAAGTCAAATCCAGTTTGTCGGCCTCAGGTAGTTCCAGGCGAATTGGCACTGGGCGTTTCTGCATCGGTTTATGCAGCACATTGATATCCTTGCCGCCGACAGCGGTGGCCACCAGATCCACTATGTTGGCGTAGGGTACGCCCAGCAGACTGGCCTTGCTGCGATCGATAAGCACCTGCCATTTCTGTTGTGCCGCCGGCAGGAAGATATCGATATCCACTACATCCTCGGTCGCCTGGAACAGGGACTGCAGCTCCCTGGCCGCCTGCTGGCGAATATCCTGGCTGGGGCCATAGACCTCGGCCACAATCGGCGACCACACTGGCGGGCCGGGGGGCACTTCCACCACTTTGACATTGGCGTTGAAGCCCCGGGCGATTTGCTGCAGCGGGCCGCGCACCGCCAGGGCTATGCTGTGGCTGTCTCTGTCCCTGTGCTGTTTATCACTGAGATTGACCTGAATATCGCCAAGCTCCTGACTGTTGCGGACAAAGTAATGCCTGACCAGGCCGTTGAAGTTAATCGGGGCATGGGTGCCGGCATAGAGCTGCAGATGCTGCACTTCGGGTACTGTCACCAGATAATCGGACAAGGCCTTGAGGACTTTTTCTGTCTGCTCCACCGGCGTGCCTTCCGGCATATCCACCATCACCTGGAATTCGCTCTTGTTGTCGAAGGGCAACATCTTGAGCACCACCAACTGGCCAACTGGCAGGGCAACAGCCATGCCTATCAGCACAAACACGCCGGCGGCCATGCCTACTCGGGCCTTGCGGCTCTCGAGGAATGGCTTGATAAGCCGGGTAAACAGCCTGAGCATCACAGGGCTGGCATTGTCGCTATGTCCCTCGCCACCCTTGTGTCTGAGCAGTTTGTGGCTGAGCCAGGGGGTGACCACAAAGGCCACCGCCAGGGAGATCAACATGCCCATGCTGGCGTTGATGGGAATAGGGCTCATATAGGGGCCCATCAGCCCAGAGACAAAGGCCATCGGCAGCAATGCCGCAATAACGGTAAAGGTCGCCAGAATGGTGGGGCCACCCACTTCATCCACGGCGGCAGGAATGAGCTCACTCAGGCTGCGTTTGCCCATGGCCATATGACGGTGGATGTTCTCCACCACCACTATGGCATCGTCCACCAAAATACCTATGGAGAAGATCAGTGCAAACAGGGATACCCGGTTGAGGGTAAAGCCCCAGGCCCAGGAGGCGAAAAGGGTAATCGCCAGGGTAATGACAATCGCCACACCCACCACCAGTGCCTCGCGCATTCCCATGGTGAACACCACCAGGATAACCACAGCGGCGGTAGCAAAGATCAACTTGAAGATCAGAGTGTTGGACTTGTCAGCCGCCGTCACGCCATAGTTGCGTGACACAGTGACATTGACATTGTCCGGAATAAGCAGGTTACGGCTCTTTTCCACCTTGGCAAGGATTGCATCGGCCACATCCACGGCGTTTTCACCCGGTTGTTTGCCTATGGCTATGGTCACTGCCGGGAAGACGCCTTTAGCTTCTGCTTCGGCGCTGTGACCGTTTTGATGCCAGGCGCCATAGAGGGGGACATCGGCCTTGAGGCTGATATCGGCAATATCACTGAGGAACACTGGGGCGGCTTTGCCTTGGCTATCATTGTGCACCGCGACCACCAGTTGCTGCACATCCTCCAGCGAACGCAGGAACTGGCCGGTCTGCACCTTGATCTCCTGGTTATCCTGCACCAGAGACACGGGCATGGAGACCGCATTGTTGGCGCCGAGCGCCCGGTTGATGGCATCGAAGCTGACACCATAAAAACTCATTTTGGCCGGATTGATGCGCACATTGAGCACCAACTCATGGGATCCCATGGACTCGACATCTCGGGTGCCGGGAATGCGCTTGAGTTCGGTTTCGAGCCCATGGGCCACATGAGTCAGTTGCTGAGCCGAGACATTGGGATCTTCTGACCAGAGAGTCAGGCTGACAATGGGCACATCGTCTATGCCCATGGGTTTTATCAAGGGATCGCCCACACCCGCGGCTCTGGGCAGCTTGTCCAGGTTGGAATAGATTTGATTGTAGAGTTTGACTATCGCCTCGTTGCGGGGCACACCCACCTCAAAGATGACGATGATCATTGCGCCATCGGGCTGCGAGAAGGAGTAGAGGGTATCTATGCCTTTTATCTGCGAGATCACTTCTTCTGCCGGCAGGGTAACCAACTGCTCGACCTCGGTCGGTGTGGCGCCGGGGAAGGGGATAAACACATCGGCAAAGGTCACATCTATCTGAGGTTCTTCCTCCTTGGGAGTGACCATAATGGCAAACATCCCCAGCAACAAGCCCAGCAAGGCCAGCAGCGGCGTAATGGCACTGAGCTGGAAACTGGCGGCAATGCGGCCGGAGATGCCGGTGTTATTTTCGCTGTGATTAGCCATGAGTTCCCCTTACTTGGCCTGGCGCTGCTCGAGCAGCAACTGGTAGGCGTTGGCGGCCACTATGTCTCCGGCTTCGAGTCCTGCCAGTATGGTCACGCCATCGTCACGCACATCTCCCAGACGTACCTGTTGCAGGACAAAGTTATCGCCGCGCTTGAGGTAGACGGCCGACAGCTCATTGACGCTGTAAAGCGCTTCTTTGGGCAGCACTATCTCCTGGCGTTTGTCTATGGCAAAGCGTACCTTGACGAAACTGCCGGGCAGCAGATCGCCTGTGTTGGTCGGCAGTGGCAGTCTCACCTGAAAGGCGCGGCTCTGCTCATCACTGAAACCAAAGACCTTGGGGGTAGTGACATCAAAACTGCGGCCATCGGCTAGGATAACCGTCATCTTGTCTGTGGCTTTAGCGGCCTGAAGAAAACGCTGCGGCAGCTGCATCACCACCCGCATCTCATCGTCGGCAAAACCGGACAGGAGCGGCTGACCGGGAGCGACTGTTTCTCCCTCTTCCACATGCCTGGCCGTGACTATGCCAGCATATGGCGCGCTGACGACTGTGTATTTCAGTGATTCCTTTGCCTGAATGATCCTCGCCTTGGCGGCGCTGGCCGCCTGGGAGGCTGACTTGGCATTGGCTATGGCCTGATCCATTTGGCCGCGGGAAATCGCGCCCTTGGGAAACAGTTCCTGATAGCGCTTGAGCGTCAGCTGCGCTTCGGTATCCAAGGCTCTGGCTCTGGCGTATTCCGCCTCGGCCGCCGCCAGGGACGCGCCTTGCTCTTCACTGGTGATCTCCAGCAGCGCCGCCCCGGCGGGGACTCGGTCGTTGACATCATAGTAAAGCTTGAGGATCCGTCCCGAGGTCTGGGCCGACACGGTTGCGGCCTTGACAGCCTCGAGCCTGCCATCCAGGGTCAGCAATTGGGAGTGCTCTGTCTGGCGGACAGTCACTGTGGCCGGCTCGGCTGCCTTAACCGGTTGAATGAGCAGCAGCGCGGGCAGTAACAGGGTCAATACTGGCGTTATTCTGGGCATGGAACTGTTCTCAAAAAAACATCTATGAGAAAATTCTAATGAATAAGGTGGTCGCCTGCAACTATTATTAGAAAAATATGATTAAATAAGAGGTGGCTTGAGTAACTGATTAGACCTTGAATACCCAGGCCAGAATATACACAGCCAGAATACAGATACGAAAACAGGCGGCCTTGGCCACCTGCTTAATATTGAAAAATCCGTTTCAGGTTTGCGCTTCAAAAGTTCAGTCGTTGAGATAGTAGGTGAGGGTAGAGACGATTCGCACCTTCTTGATGTAAGGCGTATTACTGTCGCGATCGGAAATGGTGAAGGTGCCCTGGCTGGCTTGTTTGATCTTCCCAAGTACCGAGTCTGAATCTTTGGCAAACTTCTCGGCCACTTCACGGGCATTTTGGGTAGCCTCCTGCACCATGGCCGGCTTGATACTGTTGAGTTCGGTAAACAGGAATTCGGTGCGACTGTCATAGTCCTGACTGGCGATGGCTATGCCTTCTTTGGCCAGGGCCAGCAGCTTGTTACGGCTCTCAAGTAGCAGATCCACCTGGTGAGTATAAAGCGAGACTGTTACCCGGGCTGCGTAGCGATACTTAACATTGGGATCGACATAACCCTGGGCTTGCCTGTCTTCTATGGAAGGCAGAGAAACAGAGATTTCATCCTTGTTGAAACCTTGCTGTTCAAGAAAAACTACCACTTTATCTGTCTTTTGCTGCACCGTCTGATACAAGGTGTTGAGATCGTTATCCACTTCATTGAAGCGAATCGGCCAGATGGCGACGTTGGCCTTGACCTCGCGTTCAGCCAGACCTTTGACCGCCACGGTTCGCTCCATACCTTTCATTGCCAGCAGGCTGTTTCCAATACTGGTGCCAAGCAGCAGTAAACCGGCGCAAATAAAACCCCCAAGCAACAGGGCCGCCAGAGAATAATTTTTGCTCATTTCAAAATCCTTTATGTGATATAGGGAAGGTACAAAGTACGCTTGATATCCGGCCCTGTAAGCCAGCCGAAGCAGCGCAATTTACACCTTCCATAAGATAACCAAGCCTTGGTGAGAATGCATCTATGAGTTTGAATGCTGCCTGAACAACTTGCTGTTAATCAACAAAAAACCGCCCAGAAGGGCGGCCTTGTTAGTTAAAACTCGTTGGAGCTTTGGCTCAGAACTGATAGCTGTACTGCACTGAGTAGTACATGGCTTCTGATTTGGTAATGGCGTTAACCGGGCCAACTACTGCACTGTTTTCTACCAACTCAACCTCTTCACCTTTAACAAAGGCCATGCCGAAGTCGATGGTTTGATGTTGGTTGATGTGGTAGCTCAGGCCAGCGGTGAACCATTGACGGTCAGAGTCTGGGATGGAGATAGAGCTGATTTCATCAACCACACCATTGTCGAACATGTAACCTGCACGCACTGTGAACTGCTCATTGATGTCGTAGGTTCCGCCTACACTCATCAACCAGGAGTTTTTCCACTGGTACTGCTTCAGGGGGGCGTTTACATTGTTGGCAATTACAGTACCTGTACCATAAATGCTGCGGACACCATCTTTGGCAGTAATTTGATCGAAGTTGCCCCAACGGGTGTATTGAGCCGTGTAATGAACCGCAAAGTTTTCGGTTAACTGGTGGAAACCGGCCAACTGGAAGATATCGGCCAAAGGCACTTCCAGCTCATCAAACAGGGTTGAAGCAAAACTGTTTGTTTGGCCTGGTAAAGGTGTCAGTGTCGCAATATGGCCACTCACATCGACATTGGGGCTGTAACGGTAGCTCAGGCCAAAACGGTTGTTCTCATTCAGCTCAAGCGTGGCACCAACAATACCGCCAATACCCCAACCATCGGCATCCACATCGACCAATGGCATTTGATTGTAATAGCGATCCAGGTTGCCTTCGCCATAAACCAAATCCAGTCCGACGCCCAGACTCAACATATCATTGATGCGGTAAGACACACTGGTGTTGAAGTTGATGGTGGTTACTTCGGTATTACCTATCAGATCATAGGGAGCCGCAACTGTCTTGCTATTGACCAATGATGCGCTGTCTGTGCCGGTACCGAAGTTGGAAAAGGCCGCAAAACCAACGGCCCATTTATCGTTCAACGGCTGGATGTAATAGATGTTGGGGATCCATTTGACGCTGCCGGCATCATCAATTCCACCCAGATCCACCTGGCCACCCATGAAGTTAACGTCTTTGATATCTACCTGGACGTCTACAGTAGTGACACCAACCGAGATAGCGGCTTTGTCAAACAGTGCCATGGCGGCTGGGTTACGGGATAACACAGATGCGTTATCGGCGATCACGGCATCACCGGCAAAGGCGCGGCCGATACCTGTGGCAGATTGGCTGTTGAGTTGGAAACCGGCTGCCAGAGATTGGCCACTGATCAGCGCGACAGAAACTGCGATAAGAGTCTTGTTGAAATACTTCATTATTATCTTCTCTTTTTATGTTTGCAGGTTGGCTGTCAGTCTTTAAACCCCACAGACACCCGCTTATTAGTCCAGTGCATCTTATGGATGCTCCAGAGTGTCAACAACTCCGACCAGATGTGAAAACTTGTAATATTTTGGTTAATTTCTGCAAATGTGCTGCGAACGTGCGACGAACTTCCAAGTAGCTACTTGGCAGGAAAAGCAGTGATAACTGTGTTTTAAGTGTTTGAAGACCGGCACTGACAGTGTTGCCAAGCTGTAAAAGTTAGAGACACAATAAATTACAAACTGCTGGCGAGTTTGGCGTACAAGTGTACGCCAAACGATGGCGGCGGTATAAGAACCGTGGTTAGAGGCTTTGTTCGAAGCGATTGAATTGCGCCTCTGTGACCTCGGATGGTGGTGATAGAAGGCTTACCACAACCCCGGCCAGGGTGGCCAGAATGAATCCGGGTAATATTTCATAAAGGGCGAAGATACCGCTTTCCAATTGCTTCCAGATGATTACTGTCAAGCCGCCGACTAGAATGGTGGCAATGGCGCCGTTGCGGCTGTAGCCACGCCAAAACAGCGACAGGATCACTACAGGGCCGAAGGCGGCACCGAAACCGGCCCAGGCATAGCTCACCAGACCCAGCACACTGGCTTCCCGATCCAGGGCAACAACCACTGAGATAATGGCAATGGCCAACACGCCGATACGACCGACCAACATCAGCTCCTTGCTTGAAGCCTCGGGCCTGAGCCACTTACGGTAGAAATCTTCGGTGATCACGCTGGAACACACCAGCAATTGCGAGTCTATGGTGCTCATGATGGCCGACAAGATAGCGGCGATAAGCAGACCACCTATCCAGGGGTTAAAGGCGACCTGAGTCAGATGGATAAACACAGTTTCCGGATTCTTGAGCGGCTCATCGGCAAAGTAGAGCGCGCCGGCAATACCGGTCGCCAGGGCGCCGATCAGGGAGACAAACATCCAGCTCATGGCGATGCGGCGCGAAACCGGCAGATCCTTGACACTGTTAATCGCCATAAAGCGCGACAGAATATGGGGCTGACCAAAGTAACCCAGCCCCCAGGCCAGTGCCGACAGCAGGCCTATCAGACTTAGCTTATCGCTCCATAACGACAGCATAGCCGGGTCCAGGGCATCCAGACTTTGGTGACTCTCGGGTTGGGTAAACATGCTGACCGGGACTATCAGCAGGGCTATCAACATCAAGCAGCCCTGGAAGAAGTCTGTCCAGCTGACGGCAAAAAAACCGCCGACAAAGGTATAGGCCACTATCACTGTGGAGCCTATCAAGAGTGCTGTTAGGTAATCGAAGCCGAAGACATTGCTGAACAGCACAGCGCCACCAACCATGCCGGAGGAGGCGTAAAAGGTGAAAAACAGCAATATGGTGACGGCAGAAACCAGTTTCAGGAGGCCGCCCTTATCGTTAAAGCGCTTCTCAAAAAAGTCCGGCAGGGTGAGGGCATTATCTGCCATTTGGGTATAGATCCGCAGGCGTTTGGCCACCAAAAGCCAGTTGAGCCAGGCGCCCAGTAACAGGCCTATTCCCATCCAGGCTTCGCCCAAACCGCCAAGATAGACGGCGCCGGGCAAACCCAGCAGCAGCCAACCGGACATGTCGGAGGCGCCGACACTGAGAGCGGTCACCGCCGGGCCCATCTTGCGGCCACCGAGAATATAATCATCGACCGAATCGGTCGCCTTGTAGGCCCAAAGACCTATCCCCATCATCAGAGCCAAATAGCCCAGAAAAGTAATCATTACCGGGGTTTCAATATGCATGCTGGTTTACACTTTTGTGTTGTTGTTTGGCGCGGATACTAGCAAAAGTTTGCCAAAGCGCCCATTGTTGACGGACTATGTGAAGCAGATCTGACCATTCCCTGAGAAGATGATCCGGAAAGTTTGCAGTGGTGAGTGTTAATTTACTCAAAAAAAGGTGAGCTTAATTGGCTGAATCTTCACTAGAATTTAAACTTGTGGCTCATATTGACTTGTTTAAGGGCAAAGAGGGGCCCTTGGAGCGCGGATACCGGCGTCAGGCTTTTTATATTGCAATTGTTGTATCTGCAATTTGTGCTTTTTGGAATTATGCTCTGCCGCGGTACGGATCTGCCAGAGATGCAAATCTTCGGCGAAAGATAATATAAGGAGTATGCCTATGGCACTGCCTCTCCTATGGCTCGGGTCTGCAGCCCTCGGCGCCGTTTGGCTTGCCGATGAACAGCAGAAGCGTAAGAAGATCGCCCAGAATCGAGTACTCATGGATATGTCGGTACAGCGAGTCAAGGGGCGGGCGCGGCTGACACCCAGTGAATGGTTTCACAGTCAGAGTGTCAAACAAGTGCAGCCCGGGATGCTGGTGTGCTGCCACGTATTCGGGATTATTGAACACACAGGTATCTGGCTCGGTGACGGCACGTTGGCCGAGCTCCACGGCAGCGGCCTTGTGAGGCCAGTGTCGGTGAGGCGTTTTCTCGCCGGTCGCAGCGGCAGCAAGGTGTTTGTCGCCTGCGATCATCAAAGAATGCCCTTGGTCAGTGAACAAGCGCTGGCACGCGCCGGCGAGAGCCTGTTTCAATATCGGGATTATGACCTGTTTGACAATAACTGCCACAGGTACGTGTGGCACTGTATCAGCGGTAAGCCGCAAAGGGTGAGCAGTTTTTTGCGGCTCAATCAGCTGTTGGAAGACTTCTTCGGTCAGGGCGTTTATTGGGATCAACTGCCGCTGGAATCTTTTGGGGACGAGTGAAGATGATAGTCACCGCAAGGGCGCTTAAACGTTAACCAAGAATTGTCTTGAGTGGATCGCTATTCATGCAACTTAATCGCTTTGAAAAATCGATAGTCAGGCATCCGCTGCGGTTGTGGCTGCAAAGACAGCTGGAGCGGCGGATGTTGTTGAAGTTGTTTGCCAAGCCTTTACCGGCTTTTAGTTGTGCCTTGGAGATAGGTTGCGGCTTTGGTGAGGGAATAGCTCTTATGCGTCAGGAGCTGGGGGCAAAAGAAGTGTGGGCGCTCGATTTTGATCTCGATATGGTCAGCCACTGCGCCGGGCGGTATTTGGAGCAAAACTGGCTGCATCTGTGCCAGGGCGATGGCAGCGCCTTGCCCTTTGCCGATAGCCAGTTTGACCTTGTGGTTGATTTTGCCGCCTTTCATCATATTCCGGATTGGCAACAGGCGGTGGCCGAAGTACACAGAGTGTTACGCCCAGGCGGCTATTTCGTCATGGAAGAGCTTTATCGCGCCGCCATCTGTAATCCCTTGAGTCGGCGTCTGTTTGAGCATCCCGAGGAAAATCGTTTCAATCACGCTGAACTTTTGGCTGTTGTTGAAGATAGCGGCAACTTTGAGATTGTCCGTCAACACCAATTGCCGGCGCTGGCGGGCATCATTCTGGCCCGTAAAACCTTCGGCAAAGCATGAACGGGATAATGACGGGTAACCAGAGGGCGTACGCGGGCTTTTGCTGTAGTCCAGCTTAACCCTTTGAAGGAAGATGCGTTTTACCCTCCTCCTTTGCAACCTACATAACTGTAGCCAAGTGCATATCATTTAAGACAATTTAGCTTAAATTTGCCCTGAAGCATGGTTTGTTGCGCCCCTTTACCACTATAATCGACGTCATATTCAGCAGTAGAATTGGACAAGTAGTTGTTATGGCAAATGTATTGGAATCTGTAGATCAACGAACCCAACTCGTCGGTGAGAATCGGCTGGAGTTATTGCTGTTCAGGATCAGTTCGACCCAGCTGTTTGCCATCAATGTTTTCAAAGTTAAAGAGGTAGTAAAACTGCCGGAGCTTTCGGCCATGCCAGGCAGCCACCCTGCCATCAGCGGCGTCGCCAATATCCGTGGTGTTTCGATTCCCGTTATCAACTTGCGCAGTGCCATAGGTTTCTCACCCATGCCTGTGGGCGAAGACGCCAACCTTATCATCACAGAATACAACCGCAGTGTGCAGGGTTTTCTGGTGGGCAAGGTTGAGCATATAGTCAACATGACCTGGGGCGATATCATGCCACCGCCGAAAACCGCCGGCCGCAATCATTACCTTACAGCTATCACTCGGATGGAAACCCAGGGTAAAACTGAGTTGGTGTCCATTATCGATGTGGAAAAGGTGTTGGCGGAAATCATCCACTATGACGTGCGTCTCTCAGAAGGTGTGTTGGATGAGTCCTTGGTGGCCAAGATGCCGGGACACAAGATTTTAATTGTCGACGATTCGCCCACCGCCAGACGCCAGGTTCGCGATACTTTGGGACAGTTGGGGCTTGAAGTGATTGAACGCAGCGATGGGCGCGAGGCGCTGACGCTGCTCAAGTCCTGGTGCGATCAGGGGCTCAAGGTGACAGATCAGATTTTGATGATGATCACCGACGCTGAAATGCCCGAAATGGACGGTTACCGTTTGACTTATGAGGTGCGCAACGACAAGCGGATGGCCGATCTCTTTATTACCCTCAATACTTCCCTCAGCGGCAGTTTCAATAAGGCGATGGTGGAAAAGGTGGGTTGCGATCGTTTTATTTCCAAGTTCCAGCCGGATCTGCTGGTGGAAGCCGTACAGGACAGAATTCGCCAGCTGGGCTGATTAACGGCTGTTTTCCTGCTCTAGCTCGCGGATAAGTTGCTTCTTGGTGCGTTTGTCCGCGGCAATGTTAAGCCTGGCCAGGCGCACGGCAAAGGCAAATCTGTCGCGGCCGCAGATGGCGGTCAGTGCCTGCAGAAAGTCTTTGTCCAGCGCAAAATTTTTGGCGTAGTGCTCTATGGCGGCAAACACAGAGCTGTAGTGTAAGCCATCGAAGTCAAACCCGGTATTTGGCGTCTCGTCGCTCAGCGGAACGCCTTCAATACACAGGGACCAACCCTTGGCATTGATCCTGTCTCTGGCCACTTCATACATAAACCAGGCGCTGCGTTTAAAGCCGCCAAGAATTTTGCAGGAAAACTCCGATTCTTCCAGCTCTTCACGGGTCCAATTCAGCCCTATGGCCAGATGTTTGGCGTAGCGCTTCATCAGCGCATCTTTAACCGCAATACGGCACTCGTATATCGAGGTGAGAGTATGTTGGCGGGCCAGCGTCAGGCACTCCTTACAGGCGGGCACGCTCAGTGAGGCATGTTCTGCATGGGGGGAGGCTCTAAAGGCAAAAACGTGTTCGCAGGGCTCGGCACAAAACCAGCAGCTGTGACGGCAATTAAAGGGGATGTCGACCAAGGGACAGGGCATAGGGTTGTGCAGATGTTGCTCTGAGTCTTAAAAGAAGTCGGGAGCCTTGGTGACTCCCGACCGGGTAAAGCTTATTCGGCTTCCACGTCCACCAGGAACTTGGCCAGCTCTACCGGCTCAACTTCGGGACATTCCTGCTCGGCGCGCCAATCGATACCAATCAATACGCCATCTTCGTTGAGATCTTCAATCCAGAACTCCAGTAACTCCTCCAATGGAATCGCCACGGGTGCGAAGTTGACCCACTCCTCGGTGCAATGGCTTTGGGCCACTGCCTGATCAGACCATAAAGGCATGACATCTGTGTCTTCATATTCGCTGGAGTCACACACCACCCAGCCTTCGCCGGAGTCGTCCTGCAAGCCCCACACCTGCTGGTGCTCTTTGACGTTATCGATAAATTGGCTCAGTGCCGGCGCTAAATCAGTCATGATCTTTCTCTTGAGCAAGGGTTAGTGGCGCCATTATACGGCATAAGCACTGGAGTCCAAGTGAATCTTAACCTCAGATGAACAAACAGGAATAAATGCTTAAAAATCGGCTCAACGACAGGGAATTATGCCTGTGGGGCTTAAAAAACGCTGTGCGACTGGTTAGGATGGAGCTCGATGGGGTGTTTAATTTTTTAAGGAGTCGGAAGGTGTTCAGAGTTTTATCCTGGTTTCCCCTGCTGTTGGCCACGCAAACGCTGGCAGCCCCCCAGAATGAGGATCCTGTAGAAGCCCTGATAAAGGCCGGGGAAGCGGCTTTTCCTCAGTGTATTGTGGAGTTGCAGGACAAGGCCCTTAACGAGGGCATCAGTCAACAGACCATCGACTCACATCTTAAGCCACTGAAGTTTGTACCCAGAGTGATAGAGCTGGATCGCAGTCAGCCCGAGTTTACCCAGACATTTGCCAACTATTTCGATAAACGGGTAACAGATTGGCGGGTTTCCAAGGGCCGGGAACTGCTGGTTGAGCACAAGGTACTGCTGGATAAGCTCAAGCGCGAGTATGGCGTGCCGCCGCAATATCTCTTGTCTTTCTGGGGCATGGAGACCAATTTCGGAGGCTACAAGGGGAAGATGCCTGTGTTGGACTCGCTGGCAACCCTGGCCTGCGACTCCCGCCGCTCGGGCTTTTTTACCCAGGAGTTGATGACAGCGCTGAAGCTGAGCCAGAAATATGGTTTTGCCGCAGCCGATATGCAAGGCTCCTGGGCCGGCGCCATGGGTCACACCCAATTTATGCCCAGTGCCTATGCCAGTTATGCTGTCGATGGTGACGGTGATGGCAAGGCGGATCTCTGGAACAGCATAGATGATGCTCTGACCTCGGCGGCAAACTTTCTTGCTCACCTGGGGTGGCAGCGCAACGAACGCTGGGGCAGGGAGGTTCGCTTACCTGAGGCGTTTGATTATCAGCACCTGGGGCAGAAAAAGTCTCTCGCCGACTGGCAGGCGCTGGGATTGACCCAGAGCAATGGCGAGGTGCTGCCACAGGCCCAGATGGAAGCCAGACTCTATCTGCCCGCCGGGCACGAGGGACCTGCGTTTCTCGGCTACGATAACTTCCAGGTGATCCAGCGTTGGAACCGTTCTGAGTTTTATGCCATCTCAGTAGGCCATTTGGCCGACAGAATCAGTGGCGCCGGTCGGCTGGCCAAAGCACCGCCGCAGCAAACCCGCTTGAGCCGCGCCCAGATAAAGGCGCTGCAGCAAAAGCTCAATGAGCAGGGGTTTGATGCCGGAAAGCCGGACGGTATTCTCGGGCGTAACTCCCGCGCCAGTTTACAGGCGTTTCAGCTCAGCAAAGGCTTGGTGGCCGACGGTTTCCCCTCTGCCGAAACCTTTAAAGCCCTGGGACTCTAATTCTGCTAATCAAAATGATTGCCAGTAGCCAAGGGATTGGCTAATGTTAGCTCATAAAGGCGCCAATCAACTGCCCGGATAATGTTGGCAGCAGAAATTGGCGTTTTCCCGCACCGATTAGAACTCAGGGAATGATATGAGCAGCGAGATGAGCAACATAGATAAATTGAGTCACGGCCAGCGACAGCGTCTGGCCTTTATCGATTTCAGTCTGCAGTATTTTGGCCAGGTCAGTCGTCAGGATTTGATTGCCAAGTTTGCCACCGGATTGGCGGCCGCCACCCGCGACTTCAGCCTCTATCGCGAGCTGGCGCCGCAAAACCTCAAGCTGATGCACCCCAGCCGTCATTATCAGCGCCAGCATGAATTCAAGCCCTTGTTTCATCACGAGCCCGAAGCCATTCTCTCGGGGCTGGCCCGTGGCTTTGGTGATGGTTTGTCACAGCCCCTGGTGCCCAGCCAGGTCTGTTTCGATGCGGTGCGGCTTATTCATCCGGATACCGAGATTATCGCGGCGCTGATGCGTTCAATTCAGCAAGGGCAGGCGCTGGCGCTGCAATATGTTTCCACCTCAAGCGGTGAAACCCTGCGCGAAATTGTGCCTCATGCCCTGGTCAACAACGGCCAGCGCTGGCATGTACGGGCATTTGACCGACAGCATGGCAAGTTCAACGACTTTGTGGTGACCCGTATCAAGCAGGCCAGAGAACTTGAAGGCTCTCCCTTGCCCAAGGAGCAACCGGCGGCCGACAGCAACTGGTTGACGCCGGTGGAACTGGTGTTGGTTCCCCATCCGAGCCTGAAACACCCGGAGGCGATTATGCTCGACTATCGTATGGAGGATGGCGAGCTCAAGGTGGCCAGCAACGCGGCCTTGGCCGGATATCTGCTGCGCAGCTGGAGTGTGGATTGCTCTGTTAAGCATCAAATTGATGGTGGTGTTTGTCAGTTGGCACTGAAAAACCACCAGGTGCTGGAGCGACTCGAGCATCTGGCGATAGTGCCTGGCGCAGGGCGCTAATCCAAAGCAGTGGAGTGCAGGCGACAGTTTTGTTAAGCTGCGCCGGAATCATGAATACTGAGGACTCAGAATGAGCGTTAAAGAAGATATGGTGGTGCAGTTCAATTACACACTGCGCGATGAAAAGGGTGAAGTGCTGGAAACCAACGAGGGGCACGATCCCATCGCCTATCTGCATGGCCATGACAACATGATGCCTGGAGTCGAGAAAGCCATCGAAGGCAAAGAGATAGGTGCCAAGTTCAGTGTGACCTTGCCTGCCTCTGAAACTTACGGTGAGCGGGTTGAAGGCGCCGAGCAGCGCGTATCGGTAAAACACCTGATGGGCGCCAAAGTATGGAAGCCAGGCATGCGCGCGGTCGTCAATACAGATCAAGGCCAGCGTCAAGTGACTGTGGTCAAGGTGGGCAAGTTTATGGCCACAGTGGACATCAATCACCCATTGGCCGGTCGCGAGCTGACCTTTGATATCGAAGTGGTCTCAGCCCGTGAAGCCACCCATGAAGAGATAGCCCATGGTCATGCCCATGGCGTCGGTGGTCATCACCACTGAGTTTGGCTTTAACTGAATACGCCCGCTTTAGCGGGCGTTTTTGATTGAGAAACCATTGAGAGGAGAGGGGATGAAAATTGACTGCGAGCAGGGGCGATTGCTGCTGAGTCCCAATGAGCTGCAGGTACGCTTGCCGGCCATGCAGACAGTGTTGATGGCGCTGAGCGACGATATCCGTTTGCTCAAAGGTCCTTGCATTCTGCTGGCCGATGCCGGCGCCGTGCGTTGGCAGCTGCGGCTCGACTCAGATGAACAGCTCGAGCAACTGGCAGACTTTTACGGTCTGACGCCCGAGTGATTTACTATTCCAGTCTGTGGCGTTGATGGCTGCGCTGATAGTCTAACTCGGGGCCCTTGGGTACGATGCGACTGGGATTTATCTGCCCATGGCTGTAGTAATAGTGCTGTTTGATATGTTCAAAGTTGACCGTGGCGGCAATGCCGGGGTACTGATACAGATCGCGCAGGTATTGGCTCAGCGCCGGGTAGTCTTCAATGCGGCGTTTATTGGTCTTGAAGTGGCCCACATAGACGGCATCGAAACGGATTAAGGTGGTAAACAAGCGCCAGTCGGCCTCAGTGAGTTGTGAACCTGTGAGAAAGCGGCGTTCACTCAATTGCAACTCCAATCTGTCAAGGGCACTGAACAGCTGCTCAAAGGCCTCTTCATAGGCTTGTTGTGAGCTGGCAAAACCGGCCCGATAAACCCCGTTATTGATATTGGGATAGATGAATTCGTTGAGCGTATCTATCTCCTCTCTAAGATGGGGCGGGTAAAAGTCCAGGTTATTGCCGGTCAGATGATCGAAGGCGGAGTTGAACATACGGATGATTTCCGACGATTCATTGCTGACTATGGTCTGATGATGTTTGTCCCACAGCACAGGTACTGTCACCCGACCGCTGTAATCGACCGCGGCGAGCTGGTAAATTTGGTAGAGGAATGCTTTGCCAAACAAAGGGTCTTGCTCGGCGCCCTGGATAGGCTGGCCACCCTTGGGGCCCGCCTCTGTGGCAAATTCCCAGCCATTTTCCAACATATGGGGCTCGACTACAGTCACAGAGATCAGCGCTTCCAATCCTTTCACGGCGCGAAATATCAAGGTTCTGTGGGCCCAGGGGCAAGCGAGTGAAACATAGAGATGATAGCGGCCCGGCTCGGCCTTGAATCCACCTTGACCACTGGGGCCCGGACTGCCATCCGGGGTGATCCAGTTTCGTAGCTTTGCATCTTCACGGACGAACTTGCCGCCGTTTTTGTCTGTCTGATACCACAGGTCGACCCATTTGCCCTGCTGCAACAATCCCATTTATCGCTCCTTTAACCGCTTTGATCTATGGCTCGCATTTCAGTCTAGGTGGTGGTTATTTATGGGTAAAGCGCGAAATACACGTGTTTTTATTCGAATTTTTAGAATGGTACTGGCAAGGAATCTACAGCCTGATATGATGTCGGTCACATTTTTTTCCTATCAAGAAGGATGTTGTTATGTCGTCAGCCACCCTGGATGCCGTTGTTGTTGAACCCCGCGAGCCGGCCACGGCCTGCGTTATCTGGTTGCATGGTTTGGGTGACTCGGGTGACGGCTTTGCCCCTGTGGTGCCGGCATTGGGACTGCCGGCCGAACACTCGATACGCTTTGTGTTTCCACATGCGCCTGAGCAGGCTGTTACTGTTAATGGTGGTTATGTGATGCGCGCCTGGTATGACATCAAGAGCCTCAATCTCCATGACAGAGCCGATATGCCAGGGGTACTGCAATCCGAGCGTTTGGTTCGGCAACTGATAGAGCAGCAAGTCGCCCAGGGCATTGCCGCCAACCGTATTGTGCTTGCCGGTTTCAGCCAAGGCGGGGTGATGAGCCTCTTTACCGCACTGCGTTATCCCGAAGCCTTGGCCGGTATTATGGCGCTGTCCTGTTATTTGCCGGGTGGTGAGCAGTTGCCGGAAGACGTGAGCAGCGCCAACCGTGATACACCTATTTTGCAATGCCACGGTGAGCAGGATGATGTGGTTGCCCTCAGTGCCGGGCTTATGGCCAAAGAAGCGCTCGAGCTGGGGGGATATCGACTTGAATGGCACACTTTCCCAATGGCGCACGGCGTGGTGCCGCAGGAGCTGAATCTCATCAGTCAGTGGCTGCAGGCGCGTTTGAATTAGGGAAGGTGCGAATAAGTCCTAGCGACGTTCTCATTGAGAGAGTGACTTACACAGAATTGGCGTTCAAAGCTACGGACCGAAGGTATGCAGGGGCCTGCCTGAGTCTAATAACACAGAGCACAGATGGGACTTGTTTACACTTGCCTAATATCCAGTTTTGATTTTTTGAAAAATAAGTCGTCCCTTAATAGAAACGGCCCTTCAGCGGCTGTTTCCATTATCAAACAATAGCCTGTTGCTGCTAATACTTTAGTTATTTTCATATATATCAGTGAAATAGCTTTTTTCGGGTGCTAATTACACTCTAATATCAGCAGCAGATCACGCTAAAGTATGAGTAGCCCCTGGAAGCCTATTCTGGATTGTGAACAGGTTGTGTTATTTCCCGCCTTAAAATCATGCAGTTAACGTTTATTTGTTAATAAAAATGACACATTTTTGACTTAATCTTGCTAGTATGTCGGGCGCGGGAAGTTCGCTTCTCCGCTCATTAATG
Organism: Shewanella sp. BJSY2023SW007; assembly: GCF_047314525.1. Taxonomy (NCBI): domain Bacteria; kingdom Pseudomonadati; phylum Pseudomonadota; class Gammaproteobacteria; order Alteromonadales; family Shewanellaceae; genus Shewanella; species Shewanella sp. BJSY2023SW007. The sequence goes on from NZ_JBKORL010000100.1 coordinate 33,387, forward strand.
ATGATGGTAAAAATAAATAAAAACATGGGGTTGATTTAATAATGTCTAATAAGCTGATGAAAGGACTTTTGGCGACAGCCATTCTGGCTGCACTCGCCGGTTGTAACAGTGATGACAAGGATCCGGCACCGGAAGTCTGCGGCGCCGATAATTGCACCAAGTTCACCATTTTACATACCAATGACAACCATGGTCGCTTTTGGGAAAACAGTGACGGTGAGTATGGTATGGCAGCCCGTAAGACGCTGGTTGAGCGCTTACGCAGCGAAGTGGAAAGCAACGGCGGCCAGACTCTGTTGCTCTCCGGTGGTGATATCAACACAGGTGTGCCTGAGTCGGATCTGCAAAACGCCGAGCCTGACTTTATCGGCATGAACCTGATTGGTTATGACGCCATGGCCGTGGGTAACCACGAGTTTGATAACCCACTGAGCGTGTTGGATATGCAGCGCGAGCTCGCCGAGTTTCCTATGCTGGCTGCCAACATCTACAAAAAAGATGGCAGTCGTTACTTCGAGCCTTACAAGGTTTTCGATGTTAAAGGTCTTAAAGTGGCTGTCATAGGTTTGACCACAGAAGATACCCGCAAGATAGGTAACCCTGAGTTTATCGGCGAGCTTGAGTTTACTGATCCCAAAGAAGAGATCAAAAAGGTCATCAAAGAGATCAATGATAACAAAGCCGCCGATATCATAGTGGCAACCACTCACATGGGGCACTATGCCGATGGCCAAAACGGCAGCAATGCCCCGGGTGACGTGGCCATGGCTCGCGCCCTGGAAGAGGGACAGCTGCAGGTCATCATAGGTGGCCACTCACAGAATCCGGTTTGTATGGAACCCGGTAGTCAGAGCTATGCCGACTTCAAACCCGGTGATGATTGCCTTCCTGATCAGCACAAAGGCACCTGGATCATGCAGGCCCATGAGTGGGGTAAGTATGTTGGCCGCGCCGATTTTGAATATTATGGCGGCAAACTGCACCTGGCCAGCTACAAGCTGATCCCGGTCAACCTGAGAAAACTGGATGCCGAAGGCAAGAAGACAGAGGAACTGGCCGGTGAGCAGATCCCTGCCGATACCACAGTCAAAGCTGTACTGCAGCAATATCAGGACAAGGGCAGTGAAAAACTGGGCGAAATCATCGCCACTACCGATGGCAAACTGGAAGGCGATCGCGGCGTGGTTCGTGGTCAGCAGACCAACCTGGGCCGTTTGCTCGCCATGGCGCAGGCCACCAAGGTTAATGCCGATATCGGCGTTATGAACTCGGGTGGTGTACGTGACTCTATCGCCGCCGGTGATATCAGCTACCGTGATGTACTGACAGTGCAGCCTTTCGGTAACATGATAACCCTGAGCACTATGACAGGTGCCGAGCTCAGCGATTATCTGGGTGTAGTGGCTACCATGCAGCGCGGTTCAGGGGCTTATGCCCAGATAACGGGCGTGAAAATGACAGTTGATTGTCAGGCCAAGTCGGTCGCTATCAGCGAAGTCAGCGGCAAGGATTACAGCGCAACAGATAGCTACACCTTCACTGTACCCAGCTTCAACGCAGCGGGCGGTGACGGCTATCCCAAGCTGGATCCGGTACAAACTGGCTATGTTGATGCCGAAGTCTTCTACAGCTTCCTGAAAGAGAAACAAAGCATCAAGGCCGTTGATTACGAGCCGGTAGGCGATATCGTTTATGAAAACTCCAACAGCCCGCTGGGTTGTGAAGTACCTCAGTAAATAGCACATTAAGTCACTTTACAGGCAGCCCTTCGGGGCTGCTTTTTTGTGGCAAAAGAGCAGGGTGGTCATGTGGATTTGGGTGAATTTTAACCAATTAATTCTACCGACACTTGAAATACTTTTGCCCGACCTTATCTATTGAGTGTCGGCAGGGAAAGTGCCTTGACCGATAAATTAAAGGCCGTGCCATTGGGCGGCCGTTTGAACCTAGGGTGCGATGATTCGGCCCGACACTACATATTGCTTAATCTATGAGGATATGACTATGCGTAACTATGATTTGACTCCCCTTTACCGCAGCGCTATCGGTTTTGATCGTCTGGCCCGTTTGGCCGAACATGCCGCCGCCAACAATGGCAATGCCGGTTACCCTCCATACAATATCGAACTCCTGGGTGAGAACCGTTACCGGATCACCATGGCGGTTGCAGGCTTTGCCATGGATGAGCTGGAGATCACCAGCGAGGGCGAAAAGCTGTTGGTGAAAGGCACCAAGGGCGAGCAGGCTCCGGAGCGTAAATACCTGTATCAAGGCATTGCCGAGCGCGGCTTTGAACGTACCTTCCAGTTGGCCGATTATGTGACCGTCGAAGGTGCCCATCTGGAACACGGCCTGCTCAATATAGATTTGGTGCGCGAGATCCCTGAAGCCATGAAGCCGCGCAAAATTGAGATAGGCTCAGGTAACCGCCTGATAGAAGAAACTCAGGCCTGAAACAGCGCCGATAAGCTCGGCCCCGGCTTGTAAAGCAGGCCGCTAAAGCAAAAAAGCCAGTCTGATACAGACTGGCTTTTTGTATTCAGGGTTATCACTCCCCAAGAGTGCTTAGAGTACCATGGCGGCAATCCAGCCGAAGATTAGCAGCGGAATGTTGTAGTGAACAAAGGTTGGGATCACGCTGTCGCGGATATGATCGTGCTGACCATCGGCATTGAGGCCGGCGGTGGGGCCGAGCGTTGAGTCCGATGCCGGTGAGCCGGCATCTCCAAGCGCTGCGGCGGTGCCGACCAGGGCGATAACCGCAGGCACAGAGAAACCAAAGTTCAGCGCCAGCGGCACATAGATGGTGGCAATAATGGGGATAGTCGAGAAAGATGAGCCAATACCCATGGTGATCAACAGACCCACCACCAACATCAACAATGCGCCCAGGCCCTTGTTGTCACCAATCAACTCACCTATGGCACTGACCAGAGTCAGTACTTCACCGGTTTGTTTGACCACGGCAGCGAAACCGGCGGCGGCTATCATGATAAAGCCAATGTTGGCCATCATGCGCACGCCTTGGTTAAAGATATCTTCATCGGCCACATGTTTGAGCGCGCCGCTGAATGAGAAGATCATAAAGCCAACCAGGGCGCCGAAAATCATCGAATCTGTCTGCAGCTGCACCAGCAGAGTCGCCAGAATAGCCAGCACAGCAATGATGATGTTGCGCTTGCTGAGTCCGGTTTCCGGTTCAGCGGCGAGGATCTGCTCTTCCCGGTACTCTCTTGGCTTGCGATAGCTGATAAACACGGCCGTCAGCAGTCCGGCCAACATACCGGCGGCCGGAATAAGCATAGCTTGGGGAATGTCACCTGACTGGGCCTCTAAGCCGTTGGACTGCAGGTTTGCCAGCAGTATGTCGTTTAGAAATATGCCGCCAAAGCCCACAGGTAACACCATATAAGTGGTGACCAGGCCGAAAGTGATAACACAGGCAACCAAACGCCTGTCCAGCTTGAGTTTGGACATCAGATGCAAGAGTGGCGGCACCAGAATGGGGATAAAGGCGATATGGATCGGCAGAATGTTTTGTGAGCTGATGGCCATGGCCAGCAGCGACAGCAGCAACAGGCTGCGAACCCACTTGAGGTTTTGACTATTGGGATCCTTGCCAAGGGCCTTGATCACAGTAGTGGAGATCAAAGTGGTCAGCCCGGAATGGGACAGGGCTACGGCAAAGGCGCCAAGCAGGGCATAGCTCAGGGCTATTTGGGCACCACCGCCCAGGCCGGTATTGAATGCTTCTATGGTCTGGTGGATGTCCAGTCCCCCCATCAAGCCAGCGACCAGGGCGCTGATCGTCAAGGCGATCACCACATTGACCCTGGCCAGGCTGAGAGCGAGCATCAGACAGACGGCAATCACAACTGCGTTCATAGTAAAGTCTTATTCGCTAAACAAAGGGGCTATTTTTGACTGGGGGGGCTTGGATGTCCAGCTGCAATCAGTGTTTGCGGGAAAAAATCTGCCTTTGTGAACTGGATCCTGAGGTTATTGAACCGCTTTGTGACCCATGTTGTTGCAGTGACCGCGCTCTTGCCGATTTCTTATCCAGACAAGCCTTAAATTGGGGCAAAAGCGTGATATTGATCCTAAATAGGTTGTCAGGTGGATGGCACCTCTTATAATGGCCTGTAGTTAAAACGGATTCTGTTTTATTCACAGCTCAATCCATAGATGGAGGTATAAAATGAGCGTATTAGTAGGCCGTCCGGCTCCGGACTTTACTGCGGCAGCTGTTCTGGGTTCTGGCGAAATTGTTGACAGCTTCAACCTGACTGCAGCAATCAAAGGCAAGCCTGCGGTAGTGTTCTTCTACCCACTGGATTTCACCTTCGTGTGCCCATCTGAGCTGATCGCTTTCGATCACCGCATGGAAGAGTTCAAGAAGCGTGGCGTTGAAGTGATCGGTGTTTCTATCGATTCTCAGTTTACTCACAATGCATGGCGTAACACCCCAGTGGAAAAAGGTGGTATCGGCCAGGTTCAATACACTCTGGTAGCCGACGTTCGCCACGACATCTGCAAGGCTTATGACGTTGAACACCCAGAAGCCGGTGTGGCTTTCCGCGGTTCTTTCCTGATCGACAAAGAAGGCATGGTGCGTCACCAGGTCGTTAACGATCTGCCTCTTGGCCGTAACGTCGATGAAATGCTGCGTATGATCGACGCGCTGCAATTCCACGAAGAGCACGGTGAAGTTTGCCCAGCTGGTTGGGAAAAAGGCAAGAAAGGCATGAAAGACAGCCCAGACGGTGTTGCTGCCTATCTGTCTGAGAATGCTGAAGAACTGTAATATAGTTTAAGTCTTTAAAAGCAGTCTTAAAGCACAATGCCGTTCAGTTATACTGAGCGGCATTTTTTTATCTTGATCGATTTCCTGTGTTGGTTCATTTGAAATGTTATTCGTGGGCGGGCACTTTCCATTCAACTTAAACTGTTTGACAAGCTGCGATAGTTTCTGAGTGATAGGCTTTGATGACTATCTCATCTGTTGTGAATACCAATCCAGAGCCTTGTTTTAGCTAGAATAGTGCATTATGGCAGTTTGTCTCTCTAAAGCTCGGTTCGCCCATGTATGTCTTGGATAATTCAATCAATATTAAAGTGCTTTACCCTTGATAAGTTTACGCATCCACATCCGGTTTGGATTAAGGCGCTGCAGTAGCGTACTTCCTACCGGCAAGGGTTGATGACAAAGCTCTGATGCCAGAATATCCGCCGCCAACGGACCTGTGCTGAGACCGCGGGAGCCCAAACCACCGAGAACATAAAGACCGGGATGCACAGGGGCCGGTGTTTGTTGCCAATAGCGGGCACTCTCGGGAGTGTGCTGATGCTGCTGATAGACTTGCATTAGTGCCTCGACATCCGGTGCTTGACCCAACATGGGGAAGTGATCCCGGGTGACCATACGCACCCCCACTCGCGCTCCTTGCCCCATCACCAGCCCCTGGTGCCAGTCGGCATCCGGATAACTCATGGCGATTTTTTGCAGGTTTTCTCTCTGCTCGACGTCGCTGTAGGCCAGCTGCTCGGGATCTTTGACATAACTGGCTCCCAAACAATGAATCCCCTCCCAGGCCGGGGTGAGATAGCCCTTGGCACAGAGTACTGTCTTAAGCGCTCGCAAACCGCCTTGGGTTGCGACTTCGCTGACCTGGCCGCGAAAGGGTGAGGCGGGCAGGGCCGAGGTTTGTGGCAGTGCTGTCAGCGAAGCGCCGCTTGCCAGCACCAGTTTTTTGAATGGCCCAAAACGGCGACCATCGGTAGCACTCAGCCACCAGTGGCTACCTTCTCTTGAAATCTCGCTGATATGGGTGCGGCGCTGAAAGTCGCAGTAAGTTGATTCAACGGCATATTGGATCGCGGCGCGGCACAGGGCTCTGGGGCAGACCCAGCCCCCCAGAGGGTAAAAAAGACCATCTTCTTTAATATCCAATCCCGCAAGCTCAGTCGCCTCAAAGTTGTTGACCCGGCGCAAAATATCCGGGTGCCAATTTTGGCCCTCGGCAATCTTATTCAGGCGGGTGCGGCTTCGCTCATCAAAGCCTGTGTGTAATACACCGCAAAAGTCATGGGCGATATCGAACCCGGCGGCAACCAAGGCGGTTATCCGCCGCCGACTGAAGAGAAAACCTTGTTGGAATAGTGTGTTGAGCTCGGATGTTTCCGGTGTCAACAGCGGGTATAGTGCACCTTGTCGGTTGCCACTGGCACTTTGACCCGCGTTTTCCTCGCTGCAAAATACCTGGCTGGGCTGGTGACGTTCGGCCAATGACAACGCCAGCTGGCTGCCGGCCACACCGGCGCCGATAATGGCAATAGATTCATCGGCTGCAAGTGTGGATTCGCGGTAGAGCGGCCAGGGCGCCAGTCTGGCATTGCTTTGGCGCCGCAAGGCAAGGCGTTCTGCTTTGGCGATGGGCTCGAGCTCAGTTTGTTGAGTCAAAAGCAGTGCTGCCGGCCCGTTAAAATCTACTATATTGAGCCCGCTATTGACCATAATAGAGGCAAGAGCGCTTCTCTTACTTGGCAGGCACAGCAAGGAAGCGTAGTCTTTAGCCAAGCGCGCCATCTGCCAGACCTCTGCCTGAGAGGGTAAGGACTCAGTAAGCCAGAGCCAGTTGTCTATCCAGCCGTTATGGTTTACACCAGGCAACTCTTTGAGCAAAGTGGCGTCAAATTCAAGGTAAAGATCCAGTGTCAACCTGCCGCCATCGAGCACAAAGCGTTGGCAGCCGGGGATTGCCAGAGGTTTACCTGCCTGCAGCTCGGCAAGGAGAGATATTACTTCGCTTGTTTGATGCTCGGCGGATGCGGTAGCTTCGGTGGTCTGCCCTAATGGCAGTTTGCTTTGCAGAACCTTGAGCGATTCTGCCCGGGAGTCTTTATCGGCGGCAAACAGCAAGAGTTGTAACACAAGCTTGGGATAATCCTGTCGCAGTTGGCTCCAGAGTTGCAGCAGAGGCAACAGGGCTTCACTGCCTACCGCCGCCAGACAAATTTGCCGCCCGAAGGGCTTGTCACCGAGGCGGATTTGTTGATAGGGCTCAAGTGTCGCCGTCGGGGCTTGTGTTGTTTCCACAGATGTGGGATTTTGACTGCAAGTTTGCGTATTTTCACTGCCGGATGGCCGAAGTTGTTCCTGTTTCACGGGCAATTTTTTACTCTGGAGGCCTTGTTCGGCATTATTTTACCCAAGTTTACGGAAAGCTGACCACTTAAATGCTGTAAAACGGCTAACATGGCGTCAGCAAAAGTAGGTACTGAATTGTACGGAATGGATAGTAAAACATGAAAAGAGTCGTGATCACCGGAATTGGCGTTGTATCAAGTATCGGTAATAACAAACAAGAAGTGACAGAATCTCTCAAGGCTGGCCGCAGTGGTATCACCCACTCAGATCAGTTTGAGGAGATGCAGCTGCGCAGTCATGTCTGGGGCGACATCAAACTCAATCCCGCAGAACTTATCGATCGCAAGGCGTTGCGTTTTATGGGGGATGCCGCAGCCTACGCCTATTTGGCTATGCAGCAAGCCATTGAAGACAGCAGTCTGACCGAAGAGCAGTATTCAGATCCTCGTGTAGGTCTCATTGTCGGTACCGGTGGCGCTTCGTCTTCCAACCAGGTTCAGGCGGCTGACACCCTGCGCGCTAAAGGCGTCAAGCGCGTGGGACCTTATATTGTGCCGCGGATAATGTCTTCTACAGCCAGTGCCTGTCTGGCGACGCCCTTCAAAATTAAAGGGATGAACTATTCCATCAGCTCGGCCTGTGCCACCAGTGCGCACTGTATCGGTCACGCGGTGGAACTTATCCAGATGGGTAAACAGGATATGGTCTTTGCCGGCGGCGCCGAAGAGATCGACTGGACCCTGACCATGGGCTTTGATGCTATGGGCGCCTTGTCGACCAAGTATAACGACACACCGGAAAAAGCTTCCCGCACCTATGATGCCGACCGTGATGGCTTTGTTATCTCAGGTGGCGGTGGCATAGTGATTGTCGAAGAGCTGGAGCACGCGCTGGCCCGTGGTGCCAAGATTTATGCCGAAGTCATCGGCTACGGCGCTTCATCAGACGGTTATGACATGGTTGCCCCAAGCGGTGAAGGTGCGGTGCGCTGCATGAAGATGGCGCTGGAGTCAGTAGATACACCTATCGATTATGTTAACACTCACGGTACTTCTACTCCTGTCGGTGATGTGCGAGAGCTCGAAGCCCTGCGTGAAGTTTTCGACGGCCAGATGCCGGCGATTGCCTCAACCAAGTCGCTGACAGGCCATGCCCTGGGCGCAGCCGGTGTTCATGAGGCTATATACAGCCTGTTGATGCTTGAAGGTGGGTTTATCGCGCCTTCCATCAATATCGACAATCTGGACGCGGCCGCAGAAGGTATGCCAATTGTGCGTGAATACCGCGACGCCGAGCTCAACACTGTTATGAGCAATAGCTTCGGTTTCGGCGGCACCAACGCTACCCTGGTGATGCGCAAGTACAAGTAAGCGCCTTGTTCTACTCAATACAAGAAGGAAGCCAAATGGCTTCCTTCTTTGCTTATGAGCTGACGCAGAACTTGTTAGTAGCTTCCTCAAATGTGCGCCGGACTCAGACAAGCCTCTAGCTCGCTGATAGAATAGCGGTTTAATCCACAACAGAGCAGGAAAGTCGATGAAGTTGGTGGTTGATGAAAATATGCCCTATGTGCAGCCCTTGTTTGCCGAGCTGGGGGAGATAGTAGCCGTCGATGGCCGTCATTTGGATGCGGCCACAGTAGCCGATGCCGATGTTTTACTGGTGCGTTCGGTCACCAAGGTCAATGAGACACTGTTGGCTGGTGCACATAAGCTTAAGTTTGTCGGCAGTGCCACCATAGGGACAGATCATGTGGACAAGGCTTATCTGGCGTCCCGCAATATCCCCTTTTCCAATGCACCTGGTTGCAATGCCACCGCGGTTGGCGAATATGCTTTTATCGCCATGTTGGAGCTGGCCAACAGGTTTGATACTCAGCTTAAGGGCAAAACTGTTGGCATAGTCGGCGCTGGTAATACCGGTTCGGCGCTGGCACGCTGTCTTGAAGCCTACGGAATAAATACCTTGCTCTGCGACCCCTTACTGGCCAAGGCTGGCGACAGCCGCCGCTTTGTCAGCCTGGATGAACTGGTTGCAGGCGCCGATATCGTTAGTCTGCATGTACCTCTGACCCGTGATGGCGAACATCCTACTTGGTATCTGTTTGACGAGCAGCGACTGGAGACACTGAAACCCGGCTGCTGGTTGCTTAACTGCTGTCGCGGTGAAGTGATAGATAATCGCGCGCTGATCCGGGTCAAGGCCAAGCGGCCGGATCTCAAGTTAGTGCTGGATGTTTGGCAAGGGGAGCCTAACCCCATGCTGGAGCTGGTGCCTTTGGTGGAGTTTGCTACCCCGCATATTGCCGGCTACAGTCTGGAGGGCAAGGCCCGGGGCACTTTCATGTTATATCAGGCCTTGATGGCGATACTCAATCGCCCGGCGGACAAGTCGCTTGTGGCGCTATTGCCAGAGCGTTGGAACTCCCGGCTCGATATCAGCAGTTCGCCCGATGAAAAGGCATTATTGTCCTTGTGCCGATTTATTTATGATCTACGTGATGACGATGAAAAATTCCGGAAAATGCTGAAAAACCCCACAGGTTTTGATGACATGAGAAAAAATCACCGCCATAGGCGAGAATTCAGTGCTTTGACTCTTTCAAATGTCGGCGGTTCTGGGGTAGATTGGTTGTCTCATTTAGGTTTTTCAGGAGTCGGTCTGTAAATGTCGCAGGAATTTAACGTTGTCGTATTGGGTGCCTCAGGAGCCGTGGGTCAAACCATGATAGAAATCCTCGAGGAGCGTAACTTCCCGGTGGCGAATCTGTATCCACTGGCCAGTAGCCGCAGCGCCGGTGAAACCGTGAGTTTTCACGGCAAACAGGTGGAGATCCTCGATGTAGAAAGCTTTGACTGGACTCAGGCGCAGATAGGCTTCTTCTCTGCCGGCGGTGATGTCTCGGCCAAATGGGCGCCGATTGCGGCCGATGCGGGTTGTGTGGTGATAGATAACACTTCCCACTTCCGTTACGACCTGGATATTCCATTGGTTATTCCTGAGGTCAATCCAGAAGCGATTGCCGACTTCCGTAACCGTAATATTATTGCCAACCCCAACTGCTCGACGATTCAGATGTTGGTGGCGCTCAAGCCTATCTATGATGCCTTTGGGATCAGCCGTATCAATGTGGCCACTTATCAGTCGGTTTCCGGTACCGGTAAAAAGGCGATTGAGGAGCTGGCGGGGCAATCTGCCAAGCTGTTGCAGGGCTTGCCTTCAGAGCCCAAGGTTTATGATAAGCAGATAGCTTTCAACGTGTTGCCGCACATAGATAAGTTTATGGAAAATGGCTACACCAAAGAAGAGATGAAGATGGTCTGGGAGACTCATAAGATCCTCGGCGACAGCGACGTTCTGGTGAACCCGACTGCGGTGCGGGTCCCTGTGTTCTATGGTCATTCGGAAGCGATTCACATCGAGACGCTGCAACCGGTTGATGCTGCCGAAGTCAAGGCAGTGTTGCGGGATGCCGAAGGCGTGGTGCTGTTTGAAGATGATGACGATTATCCAACGGCCGTGACCGAAGGCGCCGGTAGCGACCCTGTGTATGTCGGCCGGGTGCGCAAGGATATCTCCCACGATCTGGGGATAGATTTATGGGTGGTCTCTGACAATATCCGTAAGGGGGCGGCACTCAACAGTGTACAGATAGGCGAGATCCTGATCCGCGACTATCTCTAAGGAAGGTGCGAGTAAGTCCTACGGAGGCTCTGCCTGTGCTTTCAGACTTGAATACAATGCTGGAAGCACTTTTCTAAACGCTTTGTTTCTGTTGAAAAAGCCTGCTGCTTGCAGGCTTTTTTTGTTTTGCAAATGTGAACAGTAGCAGCGCGGACATTTCTGGTTTATAGTAATCTCAATAAATACAAATGCCTAAAGCCAGTCGTCAGTCGGCGAAACCAGCGCTTGAAAGGGAAGAATGGATGAATTTTCGCACTTCATATCTTGTTGGCCTGATGGCCGCTTTTTTTGCCCTGAACCCAAGTAGTCTTATAGAACCGGCCCATGCAGAAGGTCTGAAAATTACCGGCCCCGACGGTCAAGTGCGCCAACAGGTACGCCAGTATGGTCCGACAACGCCATCGGACACCTTCTGGAGCATTGCCCAGAAAGTCAGACCGGATCCCGGCGTCAGTATCTATCAGGTCATGGCCGCGATTTTTGAAGCCAACCCGCACGCTTTCTCATCCAATAACTACAACAGCCTGGAACGGGGCATGATACTGCTGATCCCCTCCAAAGAGGTGATGCAGGCTATTCCATTGAGTATGGCCAGAGCTCGCGCCGAACAGGATGACAAGAGCTGGTCTTCCGGTAAGCGGCTAAAGGCAGATGATGGCAAAATTGAAACCGCCAAAGCCCCCGGGCACCCAAGCCAAGCCGCAAAAGAGCCAACGGCGGTCGCCCAAACTCAAACGGCGGCGCAGCCATCTAAGGAAAACCGCGAGCAGTCAAAAGTCAGTGAGCCATCGACTGAGCCAGCTCAAGTGGCTGCAGACAAATCACCAGCCATCACAACCGAAAAAACAGCCACAGAAGCAACTCCGGAAACGGCTGACGATAACAGCATTGAAGCGCTGCAGAGCCGCAATCTGAGTCTGACCGATGAACTGGGGCGTGCTCAGGATCTGCTTACTGTCGCCAATACCGATAACCAGGGGCTGCAAGCGCAAATTGATGAGCTGAATCAGCGTCTGTCGGTATTGGAAGAGTCACTGCAGGCCAGTAAAAAACAGGAACAGCAACTCAAGGCTGAAAATGCTGACCTCAAGCAGCAGCTTCAAGTCGCCAATGCTACGGCTAATGAGCCGGACGATCTCTGGCGCAGTTTGATGGGTAACCCATTACTTTTGGTACTGGCTGCCGCAGTACCCGCGGTATTGCTGTTGTTGTTGCTATGGAGCATGCTGCGCCGCAGGCGTAAACAAAGTGATGCCCAAGCACCACAGACCGAAGCGGCTCCAATGGCTGCCGCAGCTGTTGCCGGCGCGGCTACGGCCGATATGGCCAACGCCAACGACGAATTGGCCGTGCGTCTTGACGATGATCAAAACGATTCCATTGATTCATTGCTGGATGTTGATAGCTCTGTATTGCAGCCTGAGCCTGAAGTTGAGAGTGACAGCGAGCAGATGGACATGGCGCAGGAGATGTTCATCGACTCAGGCGAGGGGGATACTCCCCAAGAGGCCGAAGATGAAGGTCAGTCGCTCGATGATCTCTGGGCCGAAGCCATGGGCGAACAAGAGGCCGGTGAGCAGGAAGATGCCAGCGAGGAGGACTTGGACTCATTGCTGGCTGGATTGGACGATACCGATAAACAGGAAACTATTCCTGAAGATTTGCAGACCGAAAGTATTCCAGCGTCAGAGCCTGATCTGAGTGAAACCCTACCGGAAGATGTGACTGCTGCTTTTGAACAGGGTTTTAGCCAAGAGCTCGCTCAAGAGTTTGCTTTTGAACAAGACAAAGAGGTGCTCTCAGAGAGAGAAGCGAAGGCAGATCTGGATGAAGATCTCAGTGCCGCTATCGCAGCCGAGTTGGCCGAAGATGAGCAGGTTGACGAGACTCTGGATGAGACACAGGAAGCCGATATCGATGCGCTGCTGGCCGGGTTTGATGTCAAAGAAGATACAGAACCTCAAATTGAAGCCGGTACTCAAGTTGAAGGCGATAGTAAGACTGAAGCCGAGGAAGATCTCAGCGCTGCCATTGCCGCCGAACTGGATGAAGCTGATTCAGCTGATACCGAGCTGGGCGAAGAAGCAGACATTGATGCCTTGCTGGCTGGATTCGATGCACCGGCAGCACAGAATTCTGAAGAGGAAGACTTAAGCGACGCTATTGCCGCCGAGCTTGAAGATGACAAGGTTGCCATAGATTCCAGCGACACAGAGGCCGACATAGATGCCTTGCTGGCAGGCTTCGATGACTTGGACGATGCTGTCGAGACTCAAGCGGAAGCAGAGAAGGTTCAAGCAGAGGAAGAGAGTGAAGATCTGGACGCCTTGTTGGCCGGGCTCGCGGATGACGTAATTGCGATAGATAACGTTGATGAGGCGATCGTTGATGAGGCGATAGCTGAGACTGACGAGGAAGATAGCTCAGAGGTTGAGTCGGATGATGCCACTGAGCGCAGCGATGCCGAATTGGATGCCATGCTGGCAGGCTTGTCGCAGGCTGAGGACTTGGATGAGCCTAAGAAGCCCGATGAAACAGACACTTTAGCTGATGAGAGCAGGGATAGCGACAGCGCGCCGCAAAGCGGTCAACGCAGCGACAAGGATTCTGGCTTCTTTGACGATCTCAAGGCCGGCGGCAAGAGCCATGATCCCCATATTCTTGAGTGGGAGTCCTCCGCACCTAAAGAGCCCTTTGTTGAGGAAGAACCTTCTGCGAAAGAAGAGCCTTCAGCGAAAAAAGAGCTTTCTGCGAAAGAAGAGCCCTTAGCGCAAGAAGAGCCTTCTGCGCAAGAAAAGCAAGAGCCTTCAGCCATAGAAGATCTCTTGGCTCAAGAGGAACTCTCTAATCAGGAACAGGCTGTTGATGTTGAAGACAGCATAACAGATACCGAGCAGGCTCTGGATATTGACCTGGCCCAGGATACTGACGACAGTGATAAGAGTCTGAGCGACGATGACCTGTTGGCCGCTTTTTCTGAAAACGTTGCCAAGGAAGCCGAAGCGGATGAGGAATTCAGTCTCGAACTGGATGATGATGACTCGCTGGATCTCGAAGATCATAAACTGACAGTAGATGAAGCGCTGGCGGCCCTCGATGCCAAAGAAAAGGGCAAGGTCGCTTCCAGCATGGTGCCTGAGCACGATCTCAGCGCCTTCCAGAAGGAAAACGGTTTTATCGATATTGAGCGCCTGCTCAGTGAAGCCGATGAAGGCAACAGTGATACCGACCCCTACAAGGAGCTGGATGTGGATATGGGTGAGCTCGACTCTCTCGTAGGCGCCGCCGCTATGGTCGATGTCGATGATGAGGAAAACTCTGTCAACGCCAAGCTGGACTTGGCGCGGGCCTATATCGAAATCGATGATAAAGACAGCGCCAAGGCATTGCTTAAAGAGGTGGAGCTGGACGGCAACGCCCGCCAGCAAGAGGAAGCCGCAGCCCTGATAAAAACCTTGGGTTAGAGCCCAGTCAATACTCAAACGGCGCCTGGAGCGCCGTTTTTTATGCAGTCCGTTTATTGTCAGGGCTTTTTCTTGGAGGCGAATGCCCGCTCTGTGGTAGAATTCGCCGCCTTGAGATCAGGGGAGAAACAGATGCGTATTGCGTTGGGTATCGAATATGACGGCAGCGGCTATTATGGTTGGCAGCGCCAGGCCGAAGTGGATTCAGTTCAGGGGCAGTTGGAGCGGGCCTTATCCATGGTCGCCAATGAGCCGATAGCACTGCAATGCGCCGGTCGCACCGATGCCGGGGTACACGCCACCGGGCAAGTGGTGCATTTTGATACTTCTGCCGTGCGTAAAGAAGGCGCCTGGACCCTGGGCGTCAATGCCAATCTGCCGGACAATATCGCGGTGCGCTGGGCCAAAGAGGTGGATGACAGTTTTCATGCCCGCTTTTCGGCAACCGCTCGCCGCTACAGGTATATCATCTACAACCACAATTTCCGTCCCGGCATTTTGCGTGGTGGCGTCAGCCATTATCACGGCGACCTAAACGAGCAGAAGATGCATCAGGCGGCTCAGTATCTGCTGGGCGAGCGCGACTTCACCAGTTTCAGGGCGATCCAATGCCAGTCGCGCACCCCGTTTCGTAATGTGCACAGAGTCAGTGTGACCCGCCAGGGCATGTATGTGATAGTGGATATCGAAGCCAATGCTTTTTTGCATCACATGGTACGCAATATTGTCGGCTCGCTGCTGGAAGTGGGACTTGGCAATCAGCCGCTGGATTGGCTGGGACAGTTGCTGGAGCTCAAAGACAGAACCAAGGCTGCTCCTACGGCCAAACCCAATGGCCTCTATCTGGTGCATGTCAGCTATCCTGAGCAATATCAACTGCCCAAGTTGGCCATGGGCCCCCTGTTTATGCCGGACTGAAACCGTTAGCATGCTGTTGCCGCCACGCTTTTGCTTGCGGCAACATCAAGATTTAAGGGAAGAATCAAATGTCGCAATCATCCGCTCATCTGCATCCGTTACCGGGAGCCGACGCTCCTCTGTCTGTTTGGCTGGACTACCTGTTGGCCATTCATCCGACCGAAATCGATATGGGGCTTGAGCGGGTTACCCAAGTTGCCAACAGGCTCGGGGCGCTGTCATTGGGCAGCACCAAGGTGATCACAGTTGCCGGTACCAATGGCAAGGGCAGCACCTGCCGTATGCTGGAGCAGATCATGCGCGCGGCGGGCTATCGGGTCGGGGTTTACAGCTCGCCCCATATCATCAATTACAATGAGCGGGTGCGGATAGACGACGTCGATGCGCCCGATAGCGACTTTATCTCGGCCTTTGAAACCATAGAAGCGGCCAGGGGCGACACCTCGCTGACCTTCTTTGAATATGCCACGCTGGCCGGATTACTGCTGTTCAAGCAGGCCAAGCTGGATCTGGTTATTCTGGAAGTGGGCCTGGGAGGCAGGCTGGATGCCACCAATATCATAGATGCCGATGTCAGTGTGGTAACCGCCATAGATCTTGATCATCAGGCGTATCTTGGTGACACCCGGGAGCTGGTTGGCCGTGAGAAAGCCGGCATCTTCCGTAAGAACCGCCCGGCGATAGTGGGCGATGCCGAGATGCCTGCCAGCGTAGTTGATGTTGCCAATGAAAAGGGCGCCTTACTCAAGGCGGTGGGGCAGGCATTTTCTTACAGCCAAACCCGCATAGGCTGGGATTTTCGAGGTGAGCACTGGCAGTTTGAGGGCTTACCCAGGCCGCAATTACCTCTGCCCAATGCCGCCACCAGCTTGGCCGCGCTTGAACAACTCTGGCCTGAACTTTCCGAGGAGGCGATTCGCTCAGGGCTCGCCAGTGCCAGGCTCAGCGGCAGAATGGAGCATATCTGCGAGGCGCCGCTGATTATTTTGGATGTGGCGCACAATCCCCACGCGGCCCGCTATCTGGCGCAAAGGCTGGATGAACTGCAGGCCAAGGGGCGAGTCTATGGCGTTTGCGGTATGCTCAAGGACAAGGATATCGAAGGCGTGATGGACGCGCTGGCGCCTAGCATAGACAGCTGGTTGTTGGTGACGCTGCATAATGAGCGTGGTGCCGATGCCGGCCGTTTGCGAAAGGCCCTGCCGGATGGCTGTGACGCCCGGGAATTTGAACAGATGCAAGATTGCTGGCAATACCTCAAACCCAAACTCGGCGCCGAAGATGTGGTAATTGTCTTTGGCTCCTTTTACACTGTTTCGGGCTTTAAAGCGCTTATCTAAGGAAGGTGCGAACAAATCCCATGTGTGCTCTGCGTCGGCTTACGGGTCTGGATGCAAGGCGTGGTTCGCAGCAAATGGCCTTAGTCCTTTGCAAGAAGCACAACACAGCAGGCAGGCCAGTAAGCCACGCCCTTCGGGGCTTTCACAGCAACCGGCTCTCTGCGTTATCCGACTTCGACAGGCCCCGGCATGCCTTCAGTCAGATGCCTTGAACGCCAATTGCTGTGCAAGCCAGAGTGCCACGAGGACTTATTCGCACCTTCCCTTATTGACTGGAAGGAAGATATTTTGTCGACTCAGTTTCATAACCGTCTGGTAGGTACCGTAGTATTGGTCGCCTTGGGGGTGATCTTTTTACCTGACATTCTCGATGGCAAGAAAGAGCGCCAGCAGGAGCAGTTCACTGAAATTCCGCTGCGGCCGGATACCGAATCGCAATTGGCGGAGCCGGGAGAGTTTGAAACCCTGGATGTCGCTGAGACTCTGGACTTGGCACAGGAGACAGACGAGCCTCAGGTTGAAGTCGAACCGGCGGCGCCCGAGGTGAAGGCTACCGAAAACAGTGTTTCCAACACCGCCCAATCCAAGCCTCAGGAGGTCAAAAAGACTCCCGAACCCAAGGCTAAACCCAGTGATGCAGCCTGGACTTTACAGCTCGGCGCCTTCAGTAATGCGGCCAATGTCAAAGCCCTGGTAGCCAAATTGCGCAAGGCCGGATTCAGCGCCTATACCTTGCCGGACAAGCCTGTGGACGGCAAATTGACCCGGGTATTTGTCGGTCCGGATGTCTCCAGTGATCGCATTAAACAGCAACAGAAGAAGGTTGAAGAGTTGACCAAACTCAAGGGTAAAGTGGTTCGCTATAACCCACAGGAAAGATGACAGTTTGCCCCGAGTCGGCAAGCAATTATTTACGCCCCGGGGGTGAGAATGCTTGCCTTCTCTGGTAGAATCCCGCCGACTTAAATCTTCACCGGATACTTCTACCCATGGTTTGGATAGATTACGCCATTATCATAGTTATCGGATTATCGACCCTTATCAGTCTGATCCGTGGTTTTGCCAAAGAAGCCATGTCGCTGGTGGTTTGGTTCGCCGCCTTTTTCATCGCCAGCCAGTTTTATCAGGACCTTGCCGTTCATATCACCCAAATTAATGATGAGGTGCTGCGAAACGGGGTTGCCATCGCCATCTTGTTTGTAGTCACCCTGATTGTGGGGGCCTTGGTGAACTATTTGATAGGCCAGTTGGTCTCCAAGACAGGGCTCTCGGGAACGGACAGAATTCTTGGCCTGTGTTTCGGTGCGCTGCGCGGTGCATTGATAGTCAGTGCCATACTCTTTTTTATGGATGCCTTTACCGGCGCGCCCAAAACCGATTGGTGGCAGGGTTCGCAACTGGTGCCCGAATTCGGGGTGGTTATCCAGTGGTTTTTTGACTACTTGGAAAATACCTCAAGCTTTGTACCCAAAATATAAAAAATACAATTATCAGAACATCTTACAATGAGGAAGCTTACCCATGTGTGGTATCGTCGGAATCGTTGGCCGCTCAGCGGTCAATCAGACCATCTATGATGCACTGACAGTGCTTCAACACCGTGGCCAGGATGCTGCAGGCATAGTGACTATCGATCAGAATGCCTTTCGCCTGCGTAAGGCCAATGGTCTGGTCAAGGACGTATTTGAACCCAAACATATGCAGCGGCTGCAGGGCAATGCGGGCATAGGTCATGTGCGTTATCCTACCGCCGGCAGCTCCAGTGCCTCTGAAGCCCAACCGTTTTATGTGAACTCTCCTTTCGGGATCTCTCTGGCGCACAACGGCAACCTGACCAACACACTGCAACTGGCCGAAGGGCTGCGCAACAAGCGCCGCCATGTGAACACCACTTCCGACTCTGAAGTGCTGCTCAACCTGTTGGCCGATGAGCTGGACAAGACCGACAGCCTGACCTTGAGCCCGGATGAAGTGTTCGATGCCGTCTCCCGGGTGCACGCCGATACCCGTGGTGCCTACGCCGTGGTGGCCATGATTATTGGTCAGGGCCTGGTGGCATTTCGCGATCCTTTCGGTATTCGCCCTCTGGTGCTCGGCAAGCATGAGACAGCCGCTGGTACCGAGTATATGGTGGCCTCAGAGAGCGTGGCACTGGATGCGGTTGGTTTTGAAGTGATGCGCGATGTGGCTCCCGGCGAAGCCGTGTATATCACCACGGAAGGTGAGCTGTTTACCCGTCAGTGCGCCGAAGCGCCCAGCTATGCCCCCTGTATCTTCGAATTCGTTTACTTTGCCCGTCCGGACTCCACCATAGACAAGGTGTCAGTCTATGCCAGCCGGGTCAACATGGGCGCCAAGCTGGGTGAGAAGATCCGCAAGGAATGGTATGACCATGATATCGATGTGGTGATCCCTATTCCGGAAACCTCCTGTGATATCGCTCTTGAAATTGCCCGTGGCATGGATCTGCCTTACCGTCAGGGATTCGTGAAGAACCGCTATATCGGCCGTACCTTCATTATGCCGGGGCAGCAGGAGCGCAAGAAGTCGGTCAGACGCAAGCTCAATGCCATCAGCGCCGAGTTTAAGGATAAGAATGTGCTGCTGGTGGACGACTCCATAGTGCGTGGTACCACTTCCGAGCAGATCATCGAGATGGCCCGTGAAGCCGGCGCCAAGAAGGTGTATTTCGCCTCGGCTGCACCCGAGATCCGCTTTCCCAACGTCTACGGCATAGACATGCCAACCTCCAATGAGCTGATTGCCCATGGCCGTGATGCCGATGAAATCGCCCGTATCATTGGCGCAGATGGCATCATTTTCCAGGATCTGAACGACCTAGTGGAAGCTGTTCGGATGGAAAACCCGGATATCAAGCGCTTCGAAACCTCAGTGTTTGATGGCCACTACATCACCAAGGATGTGGATCAGGCCTATCTGGATCATCTGACCCAGTTGCGTAACGACGATGCCAAGGCCAACCGCAACAAGGATATAGGTACCAACCTGGAGCTGCATAACGTCTGCCATCCTTGATAATCTCTGATAAAGCCAACCCTTGAGGTTGGCTTTTTTCTGTGCCAGTCAGTATGCTGAGCCTCGACTCTTGATGGTGCAGGGAGAGAAGCACAATGGATAAGTACCGGGAAACCGTAGCAACCTTTGACAAAATGGCGCTTACCTACCGGGATAAGTTTGCCGGCAACGATTGTTATGACTCGGCCCATAACCGATTTGCCTCTTTGCTGAAGCAGTATCAGGCCTGTGCCGGACGGCGCCTGCGGTTATTGGATATCGGTTGTGGCCCAGGGCATGTCAGCGGCATGTTGGCAAAAAGGGTGCCTGAGCTCGAGATAGTGGGTATAGATGCGGCGCCGGCCATGGTGGCACTTGCCGGTGAATTGTTACCCGAGGGACGTTTTTATCGGCTGGATAGCCGCGAGCTTGGTCGTCTTTCGTCGCTGCTTGAAGCTGATGCCGTGCAGGCTATCGCACCCCTCGATGTGTCTGAAAGTGCAGCAACGCCCCTAAGCCTTGGTGTTTCTGATGGCTTTAATACCCTTGATGACTTTAATGCCCTTGATGGCTTAGACACGCCAGAGGGTTTTGATGCAATACTTCTGCTCTTCGTCACGCCCTATCTTGAACGTCAGGATGTGATTGCCTTACTGCAAGATTGCCGTGCGCTACTGAATGACGGCGGGCTCCTGTATCTGGCCTCCATGGAGGATGACTATCAAGAGTCCGGCTATCAAAGCTCCAGCGCCGGAGACAGGGTTTTTATCCACTATTATCCCGAAGTGTTTTTTGTCAGTGAGTTGGCCGCGGCCGGGTTTGAGCTCATCGACAGCCTGCGTAAACCCTATCTGGAGCAGGGCGAGGTTAATGCCACAGATCTGTTTCTCTACGCCAAAGTCGTGTAAAAACAAAGGCACTTCAGAGGCTGATAGCGCCTGTTCTTTTCAGGTAAAGCGTTTGTTTTACAAGTTAATTTTTATTCGTTAGAGAGCTGTCTTACGAATAAACTCCAGCAGGCGGTTATTGGCGGGCATGGCATGGTCCTGATAAAGCTCAAGCCCCTGGGCTGCAGCCAGCATCAGGATCCACTCCTGATCGCGAATGCCGCTTTGCGGATCGCGCTGCCTTAACATGGCATCGAACACCCGGTTGGAGTCGCTGCTGTAATCGCCTCGGTAGTTGAAGGGGCCATAGAGGCAGAAACGGCCGCCGCTTTGCAATACTCTGCCTATACCGGCAAACATCGCCTCCACCATGGGCTGACTCATGATATGCGCAGTATTGGCGCTATAGATGGCATCCGGCGCCGGCTCAGTTGCCGCCTGCGGCCAGGGTGAACATACCTCCAGAGTGATCACCTCGGCCAGGTTACTCGCCGGGAGTTTGGCATGCCAAGCGCGGATCCCATCCAGATACTGGGGCTGATCGCTGCATTGCCACACCAGGTGCGGCAACTCTGGGGCAAAGTAGACCGAGTGCTGACCGGTACCACTGCCGATCTCCAATACCCTGCGGCAGCCTGAGAATGCCTGTTTGAGTATTTTGAGTATCGGCTCGCGGTTGTTTTCACAGGCTTGGGAGAAGAGCGCGGGTATCGAAGACATAAAAGATTTCCTGCAATCTTGCCGTCGTGACGGCTGAGTGAGTCTGGTGTTTTATCGTACCTACTTTATAACATTGCCAGAGGTTTAGACTAATCTTGCGTAGAACATAAAAAAGCGCCCCTGAGGGCGCTTGGGTTGTTTTCAGTCTCAATCGACAGCCTTATTGGGCAGGCTTGAGATCTATGCGGTAAACAGCAAAGCCCAGCTCATCGGTACTCAGCTTGGTCATGGTCCTTTGTTGGTTGGCCTGGATGAAGTTAGCGGCCTTATCACTGTCTTGAGTGACAAAGCGGATATCCAGAGCAACATCCGTATCTATATTCCTGAAGTCCCAGTTGTAGTCGGCTGTGGGGTTGACCATGGCGTCATACTTGCCGGTTTCAGGATTGTATTTGGACTGCTCTGTGATGTAAGCCGCCAGAGCTTCACGGTTGGTGTCCGGCAGTTCCAGTACCACGTGCTCGCTGCCGGTGCCGGCAAACTTTCCGCCAAAGGCGCGGTAGTTGTTGGAGGCGACGATAAATTCCTTGGCCGCCAGGTTTTCACCGGTATAGACAGTGCCTTCGCTGTCGGTGAAGGCCAGATCTATAATCCGCGAAGCATCGGCATTGACCAGAGCACAATCGGCGTCAAATTTGCTCGGTTGAGTCACGTCTATCTTGTAGGTCACGCCATCGATAACATCAAAGTTATAGGTGGGGTGGTTATAGTTCACCAGCTCCTGCGGCTCAGTGCTGGCAGGATCTATCTGGTTGAACTGGTTGGCCGAACACTCGAGCCAGTCTTTCAGCTCAGCGCCGTTTAGCTTAACCGCCACCATAGTGTTGGGGTAGAGATAGAGATCGGCGGCGTTCTTGAAGGTCAGCGGCCCTTTGTCCACCATCACATACTGATCGGCATCACTGGTGGTGCTATGGCGGCCACCGGCCTTGAACGGCGCGGCTGCAGAGAGCACCGGCAATGACTTGAGCGCTTCCGGCAGCTTGGCCTTGACGTTGGCTATCTGGGCGTCGGAGACAATCTGCACCGTCGGGTCGTCCTGCACCAGCGTCAGGAAACTGAACATGTCGGCGGCGGCGACCCCGATTGGCTGCTCGACAAAGGCCATAGTGCCTTGGTGTTCCAGCTCAACCGCGTCGTGAATATCCTTGTCGGCATCCACCAGAGGCGTTTTGTTGGTGCCGTCATAGATGGGGCGGGCCTCGGTGCGGGCTGAGAGCACTGTCCACTTGCCGTCTTTACGTTGCAGTTTGAAGTCGACCAGGCCCATGTTGTCGCCCCAGCGTCCCGGCATCACGGCGGGGACACCGTTGAGCAGGCCTTTTTCCACATCTGTGTTGGGCAAGTCGCCATAGCGGGCATCGGGGAAGATGGAGTGGCTGTGGCCGAACATGATGGCATCAATGCCGTCGACATAGGTGAGGGCATAGGTGGCATTTTCGGCATCAGGATCGCCGGGGTTTTCGGTGGAGCCAATGCCTGAGTGTGGAATGGCGATAATGATATCGGCGCCTTCAGCCTTCATTTGCGGCACAAATTTCTTGGCGCTCTCCACTATGCTCTCGGCACGTACCTTGCCGGTGAGGTTCTGCTTGTCCCACAGCATAATTTGCGGAGGCACAAAACCTATATAACCAATCTTGAGCTTGTGACTGTTGCCGTCAGTGTCCTTAACCTCGGTTTCCTTGATGAGGTAAGGGGTAAACAGGTTGTCGCCTTTCTTGATTCCCTTCCAGCAATCATCGGCATCACAATAGACGTTGGCGTTGACATAGGGGAACTGGGCGCCGGCGAGGGATTTTTCCAGAAAATCCAGGCCGTAGTTAAATTCGTGGTTGCCTATGTTACCCACGGCATAATCAAGCAGGTTCATTGCCTTGTAAGCGGGGTGCACTTCACCATCGGCTATGCCTACCTTGGCCATATAGTCGCCCATGGGGCTGCCCTGCAGCAGATCGCCGTTATCGACCAATACAGTGTTGGTGACTTCTTTGCGGGCGGCATGGATCAGGCTGGCGGTACGGGCCAGACCTATAGTGGGGTCTTCCTTGCCGCTGTAATAGTTGTAATCCATGATGTTGGTGTGCAGATCTGTGGTTTCCAATACCCGCAGATCTACGCTGACCGTTGATTCATCATTGTCGTCGCTGTTACAGGCACTGAGACCCAGTGCGGCGGCAATCGCCAATGTGATTAATGTTTTGGTTTGCATTGTTTACTACTCTTGTTTTTTATTATTGACCCCGGGAGATTTCCCGCCATCACCTTGTTAACCTGCTGTTAATCATATGATTAGTCAGGTTAGGCGAGGCGCAGTATAGCTAAAGGCGAAGACATTTATGTGACATTGGACGGTAAAAAACAGTGACATTTTGTGACATCGAGCAGGCTGGTGCCACCCGATGCTGTGGCAGGCGCACACTTTTCTTGTCCAACAGATATGCTTGAGCTATCGGCTGGACGCGTGCGCATTCATATCGAATTGACGGTAAGTAAGCAGAATTTCTTACAGTTAAGTCATTGTCCAAAGAGCGGAAGAGTTGTTAAGGTAATGGCGGGAATCAACAGGGCTGTTGCCCCGCCGAGACGGGTGTCCCGGGTATTTAATCATAACTAAGCAATAGCCTGCCGTTAATGGAGTCAAGATGCGTAAGACATTAATCGCCACCGCCATAGGCGCTGCACTGGTGCTGAGTGCCTGTGCCGAACAGCAAACCAAAGAAACCGTCAGCAATACCCCGGCCAAAGAAGCGAGTCAAAGTATGCCAGAGGCAAAAAGCGCTGAGCAAACCGCAAGCAATGTGCTGCTCAGCCCAAGTCCGCTGCAGTATCATGCGCCGCAGTTCGACAAGATAAAGACAGCAGACTATCTGCCGGCCTTTGAAGCCGGGCTCAAGGAACACAAGCAGCAGATCGCCAGCATAATCAACGACAGCGAAGCCGCTTCGTTTGATAACACTATAGTGGCTATGGAAAAGAGCGGCGCTCTTCTCAACCGCACAACAAGAGTGTTTTTCAGTATGGTGAGCTTGCTTTCCAATGATGAGCTTCAAGCCATTCAAGGGGAAATCGTTCCCAAGCTCACCGAGCACAGCGACAATATTTTCCTCAATCCCAAGTTGTTTGCCCGGGTTGAAGCCGTCTACCACCATAAAGATAGCCTGAGCGCTCAAGATCAGCGCCTGGTGGACTTCTATTACAATCAATTCGTCCGTGCCGGTGCCAAATTGAGCGAAGCCGACAAAACCCAAATGCGTGAACTCAACGGTGAGCTGGCCACATTGTCGACTGAGTTTTCGCAAAACATTCTTAAGTCGTTCAAGGATGATGTGATCCTGGTGACCGATAAGGCGCAGCTCAAAGGTTTGAGTGAGGATGAAATAGGCGCCCTGGCCAACGCCGCCAAGGAAGCGGGGAAAGAGGGCTACCTGATAAGCCTGGTGAACACCACCCGTCAGCCATTGCTGTCGAGCCTGGAAGACAGAGGTCTGAGAGAGAAAATTTGGCAGACTTCGGCCAATCGCGCCATGGCCAGCAATGGTCCTATCGTACTCAAGCAGGCACAGTTGCGTGCCGAAAAGGCCAAACTGCTGGGTTATGAAACCTGGGCTGACTATGTACTGGCCGATCAGATGGCCGCTAATCCGGATGCGGTATTTGCCATTTTGGATGACCTGGCACCTAAGGCCGTTGCCAAGGCTAAGGCTGAAGGCAAGGATATCCAGGCGCAAATCAAGGCTAGTGGTGCCGACTTTGAGCTGCAGCCATGGGACTGGGCCTTCTATGCCGAGCAGGTTCGCAAAGCCAAATACGATCTGGATGAGAGCCAGATCAAGCCCTACTTCGAATTCAATACAGTGCTGAATGACGGCATGTTCTACGCCATGCAGAAGTTCTACGGCATCACAATGAAAGAGCGTAAGGATCTGCCGGTATGGCAGGAGGATGTCCGCGCCTGGGAAGTATTCAACGAAGACGGCAGCTCCATCGGGCTTTTCTATCTGGACCCTTACGCCAGAGTGGGCAAGAGCGGTGGCGCCTGGATGGATGAGTTGGTGACCCAGAGTTTCCTTTTGGATAACAAACCTGTGGTCTATAACGCGCTCAATATTCCCAAACCGGCCGAAGGTCAGCCTACGCTGATGACCTTTGATGAAGTGACCACCATGTTCCATGAGTTTGGTCACGGCATTCACGGTTTGTTCTCGCAGGTGAAATACCCAAGCCTTGCAGGCACTGCTACCCCGAGGGACTTTGTTGAGTTCCCATCCCAGGCCAACGAGGATTGGGCCATAGATCCGGATGTTTTGGCTCACTATGCCAAGCACTACAAAACCGGCGAGCCGATTCCGCAAGCCTTGCTGGAAAAGGTACGTGCAGCGGCCAGCTTCAACCAGGGTTATGACACGGTAGAGTACCTGGCCGCGGCGCTGCTTGATATGGAGTGGCATTCCTTAAAGGCCGGTGAACAAGTGGCGGACGTTAAATCATTCGAAGCCAAGGCCCGCGCCAAGCACGGCCTGGATTACGCGCCTGTGTTACCGCGTTACCAGTCGACTTATTTCAGCCATGTATTCGGTGGCGGCTACTCGGCCGGATATTATGCTTACCTGTGGACCGAAGTGTTCGCTGCCGACGCCTTTGCCCATACCATGGCTGAAGGTGGCCTCAAACGAGCCAATGGTGACAGGTATCGTCAGGCAATTCTCTCCAAGGGGAACAGTGAGGATCTGATGCAGGACTACATCCAGTTCCGCGGCCAGAAACCCACAGTGGATGCGCTGCTCAAGCGCCGAGGCCTGGTAGACTGAAACCTTTGATAACACCCGCCAAATGGCGGGTGTTTTTTATACCTCAGATAAGATGATAAAAGCTATGGAAGCTATTCGTTATCCCATCAAGGGCAGTTGCCAGTGTGGCGCTGTCAGTTATCGCTTGTTGGCGCCGCCGCAGATGGTGGTGGCCTGCCACTGCAAGGAATGCCAGAAGCTGTCCACCAGCGCTTTCAGCATCACGGCGATTGTCAGAGCCGAAGATATAGAATTCATTGGCGAACTGAGCCATTGGCAGCGTGGTTCGGCCAGTGGCAATATCAGCGCCGCCAAGTTTTGTGGTCGCTGTGGCAATCGTATCTATCACTACAACCCGGCTGAGCCGCAGAGTATCAAACTCAAGCCCAGTAACCTGGAAGATACCCGTATCATTCAGCCGAGTGCCCATGCCTGGGTCAGTGAAAAGCAGGACTGGTTTGTTATCCCACCCGGAGTCAAGCAATACGCCGGTCAGCCTTGAGAAAGCCCAGCCCTGAAAAAGGCCAGCCTTGATAAAGAACTAAAAAAGCCGTTCACTGAGTGAACGGCTTTTTGATTGCGCTGCTGGACATTGCTAATCCGGCAAGCGTTTATTCCGCCAGCAGGCCGCGACTGCGCAGCAGTGGCTCAATGGCGGCTTCCTGACCACGGAACGCCTTGTAAAGCGCCATAGGATCTTCACTGCCACCGCGCTCAAGGATGTTACTGCGAAAAGCCTTGGCGGTGGCCGGGTCAAAAATACCGTTTTCCTTGAAGGCCTCAAAGGCATCTGCGCCGAGAATATCAGACCAGATATAGGAGTAATAACCGGCTGAATATCCTCCGGAGAAGATGTGGCTGAAGTAGGTGGAGCGATAGCGCGGCGCTATCTCAGGGATCAGCCCCATCTTGCTCAGCGATTGCTGCTCGAAGGCGGCCGCATCCTGAGGTTCGGTAACGCTGCTGCTGTGCCAGTCCAGATCCAGCTTGGTGGCTGCCATGTATTCCACCGTGGCGAAACCCTGGTTGAACTTGCTGGCGGCGCGGATCTTGTCTACCAAACTCTGTGGGATCACCTCACCGGTTTGATAGTGCTTGGCAAAATGCGCCAGCACATCCGGTTGAGTCATCCAGTTTTCCATCACCTGTGACGGGAACTCCACATAGTCGCGGGGCACGGAAGTGCCGGACTGGGAACGATACTCCACCTTGGACAGCAAGGCGTGCAGCGCATGGCCGAATTCATGGAACAGGGTACCGGCTTCATCGAAGGTCAGCAGCGTCGGCTCATCGCCACTGGGGCGAGGGTAATTGAGTACGTTGACTATGATGGGCTGCTCGTTGACGCCATCGACCACCGCCTGGCGGCGATAGGCATTGGACCAGGCGCCGCCGCGTTTGCTGTCACGCACATAGTAATCGCCAAAGAAGATACCGATAACGCTGCCGTCTTTATCTTTCACCTCGAAGGTGCGTACATCCGGGTGATACTTGGGCAGATCGTCACGCTCGGTGACACTGATGCCATAGAGGCGGTTGGCGGTGTAGAACACACCCTTGAGGGTGTTTTCCAGCGAGAAGTATGGCTTGGTCTGCTGTTCGTTGAAGCTGTACTTGGCGACACGTATCTTGTCGGCATAGTACCACCAGTCCCAGGCGGCCAGTTTGAAGTCCTTGCCTTCACTGTCGATAAGCTTTTGCATCTCGGCCTTTTCGGCTTCGGCCTGGGCCAGGGCGGCGGGCCAAATTTTATCCAGCAGGGCGTAGACATTTTCCGGAGTCTTGGCAGTACGCTCTTCCAGCACATAGTGGGCGTGGCTCGGATAGCCCAGAAGCTGGGCTCGTTTGGCTCTAAGAGCCGCCAACTCTGCCAGCACCTTCTTGTTGTCGTGTGCGTTGTCGTTGTTACCGCGCTCGATATAACCCTTGTAGAGTTTTTCTCTCAGCTCACGGTTATCGGCATAGGTCAAAAACGGGGTGACGGAGGGGCGTTGGGTGGTAAATACCCACTTGCCGGAATGGCCGCGCTTGATGGCCGCCTGGGCGGCAACGTCAATCACATCCTGCGGCAGACCGGCCAGATCGGCCTGCTTGTCTATCACAAGTTCAAAGTCGTTGGTTTCTGCCAGCACATTGTCGCCGAACTCCAGGCTCAGCTTGCCAATCGCTTCATTGAGCTTTCTAAGCTCCGCCTTACCGGTGTCATCCAGGTTGGCACCGCCGCGGCTGAAGCGTTTGTAGGTGTCTTCGAGCAGTTTCTGCTGCGCCGGGTTAAGTACCAGCTGATCTTTTTGCTGATAGACAGCCTTGACCCGCTGAAACAGGGCGTTGTTCAGGTAAATATCATCGCGACTGGAAGACAACAGCGGGGATACTTCCTTGGAGATCTTCTGCAGCTCGGCGGAGGTGTCGGCGCTGGTGAGGTTATAAAACACTCCTGACACCTTGGTCAACAAGGCGCCACTGCGCTCCATGGCTTCTATGGTGTTGGCAAAGTCAGCGGCGGCCGGATTATCTATGATGGCTTGAATCTCTGCCTTGCGCTCGGCAATCCCTTGTTTGAAGGCCGGCAGGTAATGCTCGGACTCGATGCGATCAAAGGCGGGGATTTCAAGGTAAGTATTCCAGGGCTGGAAGAAAGGGTTGTCCCGGGTTTGTTCGGCCTTGGCTGCGGCTGGGTTTGTGCCTGTGCCATTCTGGAGCGCAGGCGCTTGGGTTTGGGCAGATGTGTCGCTCTGGGATACAGGCTGGTTGTCGCAGGCGCTCAGTGTCAGCGCCAATCCCAGGGCCAGAGCCACTGGAGAGAGGGTCATTCCCTTCATTGTTATTCCTCTATGCTGGTGTTTATCTCCCGTATGGCGCGGCGAGCCGCGCCGAAGCCGTCCTTATTAACATGGCGTATTGAAAAAGGCCAATTTTGTCCTGTTTAGTTTGTAACAAAACTTAGCGAATGCAGTATCGAAACTGTATCTGTGGCACACTCTCAGGCCTTTGATAATAAAAGATAACAAAAGCCACCCTGCCATGATGATTAGAACAGTTTCCCGTTTATCCCTGTCGCTGTCCCTGTGCTTGTTCGCTCCTTTTGTAAGCGCAGAGAGCGGCCTTACTGCTCAGACTTCAAGCCAGACTTCAAGCCAGACTTCAAGCGTAAGTGCTGCCCAAGGTACAGAGTCTGTATTGAGTAAAGTCTCGCCACTGTCGAAAACCTTGGCCCAGTACAGCCTTGACCGCTATGGCAGCGAGATGGAACAAAGCCTCGCCGAGTTGGTGCGCTTCAATACCGAGGCTATCCCAGGGTTGACGCCCGACACCAATCCGGAATTCATCGGCTTCAAGCAGGCGCTCAAGACCCAAGCGGAGCTGTTGGGGCTGGATTATGCCGATCACGGTTATGTGCTTTTGATAGGCCTTGGCGAAGACAGGGGCGGCGGCGCTAACAAGCTTGGCATCATTACCCACGGGGATGTGCAACCGGCCAATTCAACCCTTTGGCACCAGAGTCCCTATCAACTGGATACTCAATCGCAACCGGGCAAGCTGATAGGCCGCGGCACCGAAGATGATAAGGGGCCGATAGTCACCGCCATGTACGCCATGAAGGCGCTCAAGGACAAGTCGGTAAAACTGAATCGCCGCATTGAACTCATGGTATATCTGGCCGAGGAGTCGGACTGGCAGCCGCTGAAAGTGTTTCTCAAGGACTATCAAGCGGCCGATATGAATATCACCATAGACGCCGAATATCCTGTAGTCACCGCCGAGAAGGGCTGGAGTCAGATAAAACTCACGATACCTGAACCCAAAGTAAAGGCGCCTAATTTCGATAAACCGCAGCTGCAGCATTTCAGCGGTGGCTCCTTTGCCAGTCAGATCCCCCAGCAGGCCTTGGCCCTGATCCGCGGAGCCGACAGCGCCATGGTCAGCCGTTTGCAACGCGCCGCAGAGTCCCAGCAGGGGATGCGCTATGATTTTACCCTGGATTTCGACAGCCTGGAGATCGCCGCCAACGGTAAATCGGCCCATTCCTCAACCCCTGAAGATGGTGTCAATGCCGTGACTCATCTGGCTGCGCTGTTGGAGTCTGAGACATTCGCACCGAGCCAGTCGGCATTAACCCTGGCATTTATCAATGAAATGATAGGCTTGGACCTCTATGCCGAGCGCTTTGGCGAGCTGGGCTATAGCGATGATTTTATGGGACCTATGTCGCTGGCGCCGACTGTGGTGGAGTGGGGGCAGGGGGGGACCAGCATTACGCTTAACCTAAGGCGCCCCATAGGCAAGAGCCCGGAAACCTTGGATAAACAGCTGTCCGCGGCGCTGGTCGGTTGGCAGCAATCCCAAGGCGTGACTCTGGTCGATGTCAGCAGCTATTGGGGCGAGCCCAAAGTGATGGATAAGGCGCCGCATCTGCAAACCCTGCTCAATGTGTTTGCCGAGTTTACCGGTATTACCGACCCTAAACCTGTTGCTATTGGCGGCTCCACCAACAGTAAACTGTTCCCCAATGCCCTCAGTTTTGGTCCGGCCATGCCGGGTGTCGAGTATACAGGCCACAGTGAACATGAGTTCATCACCCGCGAGCAGTTGCAGCTGAACCTTAAGATGTACACTGCCGCCATGGTGGAGTTGGCGGTAAACCCGGGAGCTAAGCTGCCCAGGTAATCGCTGCCGAGATAATTGCTTTCGAGTAAGGTACAGCCATGCGGACTGGGAGTGGCGCCATCATCACAGGGCGGTGCCTTATATTCTTAAACCGGGCCCAGCTCCAAGCAGGGCACTTGTTCCAAAGCCTGATCCCAAGCGGCGCGCGTCTGACAAAAAATGTGCGCCTGGGGAGTCAGCCCCGGCTCATCGTCCAGGCTGCCTGCGGGTATTTGCAGCAGCTTGCCACCTTTGACCGCTTTGGGCAGCGCAGAGCCGCAAATGGCGCAAAAGTGGCGGCTGTGGCGGGTACCGGGCAGGGTAAACGCAGTAATGGCGTCCTGGCCACTGAGCCAGGTTAACTCGGCGCTGTCTGAAAACAGATTGGCACTGTGGGCCGAACCTGAATCCTTGCGGCAACGACTGCAGTGACACAAAAAGAATTGCTGCAGCTCAGCGCTGATTTCAAAACGAACCTTGCCGCAAAGGCAACTGCCTCGATACTGCTTCATGCTCCCTCCTGGGTGTTGATAAGTTATTGTCTTTCTCGCCCCGTCCGAAATTTTGGCTGCTCCTTCCTGCCACATTGCTCAAGGAATAAGCAAATGAGTTCATTCTAATAGCGTCGCTCGGGACAGGGCAAATGCTATTGGCGCTTTAGGAGGCGATTGCGTGCCTGTACTGGATGGTGTTACCCAACAGGAATCTTCATTTTACTCTTTGATAATATATTTGAGCTGTGATTGGGTGTCAGGCTTTATTACTCAGCACGATTTTCTGTTTTGTACTAACAATGCTCGCGATAAGGCGCAAACTCAGACAGCAGCCAATCGATAAACAGCGCCGATTTACGTGGCAGGCTGCTGGACTTGGGGGTCAATAGATAATAACTGTAGGGGCTGACAAAGGGCGCTTCAAAGGGGATCACCAGAGTGCCGGCCTTGAGTTGATCTTCGATAAAGAAACGCGGGATCAGCGCCGCTCCCATGCCGCTGGCGGCGGCCTGACTCAGCATATAGAAATGCTCGACGCCAAATTTCTGCTCTGTGGTCAGTGTAATTCCCAGTTGCCTGGCCCAGTAAGGCCAAAGCTCAGGGCGGGTGGTGTGCTTCAGCAGCGTCACCTGGTTGATATCTTCCAGTTGCTTTAGCTTGGGAGCCAGTAGCGGTGAGCACACCAGGCACAGCTCTTCATTCATCAGTTTGATCACATTCACTCCCTGAGGTTCACTGGTGGCGGAGCGAATGGCGATGTCGTAGCGGCCGCTGGCAAAGTCGACGGCGAAGTCGCCTATGGTGAGATCCACATACAATTGTGGGAAACGTGACTTAAATTCCTCCATTCTCGGGATCAACCAGTTGATGGTCAGGCTGGGTAATACATTGATGGCCAGGGTCTGCGCCTTGAGACTTTGACGTTTCAACTCGGCGGTGGCATTGGCCAGGGTCTGCAGTGCCGCCTGCACCTGCGGCAGGTATTGTCGCCCCTCATCTGTGAGCGCCAGTTGCCTGTGTTGGCGCACAAACAGGCTGAATCCCAGGAAGTTCTCGAGTAGGCGCACCTGTTTGCTGATGGCACCGTGGGTCACATACAACTCCTGCGCCGCCAGGGTGATGCTTTGTAGCCTTGCCGCTGCCTCGAATGAACGCAGGGCATTGAGAGGCGGTAATTCCTGAAACATATTTTCTCCGCTGTTTAGTGTGAGAAAATCTCACGTGAAAGCGAGAATAACTCCTTTGCCTTTTGCGGGCAAACTGCGTCTAATAGCAATCCTTCAACTCTGTATTCGACAACATAAAAATGGCATTTGAACTCACTCTGCAATTGGCTACGGTTCTGTTTTTGGTCGCCTTGGTGGCGGGCTTTATTGACTCTATCGCCGGTGGCGGTGGCCTGTTGACTATTCCGGCGCTTATGTGGGCCGGACTGCCTCCGGCGGCGGCGCTCGGCACCAACAAGCTACAGGCCTGTGGCGGCAGTTTCTTCGCCAGCCTCTACTTTGTGCGTAAGGGAATGGTGAATTTGGGTGAGATGAAACTGGCAATTGGTTGTGCCTTTGTCGGCGCCTCAGTCGGTACGATTCTGGTTCAGTTGATAGATGCCAGCGTGCTGGAGTTGATGCTGCCGTTTCTTATTTTGGCTATTGGTTGTTACTTCCTGTTTTCCAAGAAAATTACTGAAGATGACCGCGCCAGGGTTCTGACCCCTGGGGTATTTGCCTTTACCGCCGCACTCGGGGTAGGCCTGTATGACGGCTTTTTCGGCCCCGGCACCGGCAGCTTTTTTGCCCTGGCGTTTGTGTCCTTGGCAGGTTTCGGCCTGGCCAAGGCGACGGCTCATGCCAAGGTACTGAATTTTTCCACCAATATTGCCTCGCTCATCTTTTTTGCCCTTGGCGGCAAGGTGGTGTGGCTGCTGGGATTGGTGATGCTGGCAGGGCAGGCCGCCGGGGCGACTCTGGGTTCACGTCTGGTTATCACCAAGGGCAGCAAGATCATCAAGCCGCTGGTGGTGGTCATGTCGCTGGTCATGAGCCTCAAGCTGCTGGCCGATCAATATCAGTGGAGTTTTTAAACCCAAATAAGACAGACGGCTGAGTGCTAAGCACTCAGCCGCAGAACCTTGGCAGGCGCATATACTATTGCATTGATTTTGCATACCATAAGGCTCACGTATCCGTCTGCAATCTTAGCGCCCAATGAAATTTATCCATACCTCGGACTGGCATATCGGTCGGCAACTGCACAACGAGTCGTTGCTGGATGAGCAAGCTCATATGCTTGAGCAAATAGTGGCGCTTGCCGCTGAGCATCAGGTCGATGCCCTGGTGGTCGCCGGTGACATATATGACCGCTCGATCCCGCCCGCCAGTGCGGTTGCCCTGCTGGATAAGTTCCTCAATACCCTGCTCAATGAGCATCAAATTCCTGTGCTCATGATAGCCGGCAATCACGACGGTCAGGAGCGGCTGGGGTTTGCGGCGCGGCAAATGGCCGCCAGTGGCCTTTATATTAGCGGCCCGCTGCAAGCGCAAGTTAATCCGCTTATCCTCAAAGGCTGTGACGGCGATGCCTGTTTCTATCCCATTCCCTATGCCGAGCCGGCGCAGGTACGGCATGTGCTGGAGGTGGATGCCAGCAGTCACCAGCAGGCGATGGCCTGCTTGCTGGAGCAGGTTCAGGCGCACGATAGCCAAGGCTTGCCCAAGGTCGTGGTGGCCCACTGCTTCCTCGATGGCGGCAGTGAGTCTGAATCCGAGCGGCCCTTGAGTATCGGCGGCGCCGATAAAATCGACCCTGCACTCTTTCGCGGCTTTGACTACGCGGCGCTCGGGCATCTGCATGGCCCGCAATATAAGGGCGCCGAGCACGTGCGCTACTCGGGCTCGCCGCTGAAATACTCTTTCAGTGAACACAAACAGAAAAAATCCGTGACCCTGGTGGAGCTGAGCGCAGGACATACCCCAAAAATCACCCTGCTAGCGCTAAAACCCAGGCGGGATGTGAGGGTGATTGAAGGCCTGCTCGATGAGCTGCTGCAACAGGGCGAAAAAGATCCGGGGCGAGAGGACTACCTGATGGTGCGTCTGCTCGATACCCAGGCGCTGCTGGATCCCATGGGCAAGCTGCGCGGCGTCTATCCCAATGTGCTGCATCTGGAACGCACGGGCCTGATGTCCCGGCAGCAGGGGCAGGAGATTGGCCGCGACAGAATCAAAAAAGGCGAGCTCGACATGTTCAGCGATTTTTTCAGTCAGGTACAGGGTGAGGCCATGACAGAGGCGCAGCAGCAGACCATGAGCCGTTTGATTGAAGAGTTGCACAGGGAGCAGGAACAATGAGGCCACTGATTTTGGAAATGCGCGCCTTCGGCCCCTTCGCCGATTGTCAGCACATCGACTTTACCGAGCTGGGCGACAAGCCGCTGTTTCTGATCAATGGCCCCACTGGGGCAGGCAAGACCACGATTCTGGATGCCATCTGTTTTGCCCTGTACGGCAAGACCACAGGTAACGAGCGTGAAGGCAGCCAGATGCGCTGTGATAATGCCGATGACGGTCTGCTCACCGAAGTGTATTTCAGTTTTGAATTGGGGCAAAAACGCTACAGCATTCGCCGCTGCCCCGAGCAGCAAAGAGCTAAAAGCCGCGGCGAGGGTTTTACCCTGCAAAAGAGCGAGGCGGAACTCAAGCGGCTGTTGCCCGATGGCACCGAAGAGTTGCTGGTGGCCAGTAAGGTCACGGATGCCAACGCCTGCATCGAAGAGTTGACTGGCCTGGATGTGGATCAGTTTCGCCAGGTGATGGTGCTGCCTCAGGGCAAGTTCCGCGAGCTTTTGCTGGCCGACTCCAAAGAGCGGGAAAAGATCTTCAGCCAGCTGTTTCAAACCCATATCTACCGCCGCATTGAAGAGCGCCTCAAACAACAGGCGCTGGAAATCAAGGCAAAGGCCAGAGATTTGCAATCACGCCGCGCCGGGATTTTGGAAACTGCCGGTGTCGAGAGTCTCGAGCAGTTGACCGCAGAAATTGCTGCTTTAACCCCCTCTTTGACCGAAGCGACAGGTAACAAACAAAAGGCCAGCGAAGCCTTGGCCCAGAGTGTCAAGACGCTCGATAACGCCAAGGCGTTAACCGCCGAGTTTGAGCGCCGCAAGCTGCTGCAAACCCAGCTTGATGCGCTTGAGCAGCGGCGCACTGAAATCGAGCTGCACCAGCAGACATTGGAGAAAGCCCGCAAGGCTGAAAAGTTGCTGCCAAGCCTCAAAGAGTTGCAGTTTCGCCAGCAGGAGTGGCAGCAGGCTAAAGCCAAGGAAGCTGACTATGCCAAGCAGTTGCAGAGCGCTGAGCAGCGTCTGAAACAGGCTACAGATGATAAGGCTACACTCGCCGAGTTGGATGAGCACGCTAATAAGCTGCGACGGGAGCTTGAACAACTCGACAAGCTGCAGCCGGCTATTAACGAGCTCAAGCAACTGACCGAGGAGCATGAGCTTGGCCTAGTGGAGTTTGGGCGTCTTGAGCGGGCAGAGCAGCAGAGTCGCACTGAGCTGGAACAATGGCAGCAGCAACAACAAAAGCTTAAATCAGAGGCGAACGAACTGTTCTCAAGCGCCGAGCGCCAAGGGCCGTTGCATCAGGCACTGGCGGCGTTGAACACTCGCCTGGAGAAGACGGAGCAGCTCGGGCACATTAAGCAAAAATGGCAGCAAGCCCAAGTCAGTCTGCAGCAGGCCGAGGCCCATGGTCATCAATGCAAGGCCGAAAGACAGAGCGCCGAAACGGAACATCAAAGGTTGCAACTGGCCTGGCATACAGGCCAGGCGGCTATTCTGGCGGCTAAGTTGCAGCCTGGGCAGCCTTGTCCCGTATGCGGCGGCTTGGAACATCCGGCACCGGCCGAGATGGCGCAGGATATTCCGGGTGAAACCGAGCTCAACCGAGCGAGAGACGCCGAGCAGCAAGCCACGGCAAGGCATGAGGCGGCCCGCAGCGATTATCGTCATATCAAGCGGCAAACCGAGGAGTTACAGCTCGAGCTGCAGCGCTTGAGTGCTGAGTTACAGGCCTTTATCGCCGCGGATTTTACGACAGATGTTAAGACAGAGGCTACGACAGAGGCTAAGGTTGACGCCGCTATGGATGGCGACTCCTATGCCAAAGCCGATCTCGCTAGCGAAATAGACAGGCTTGTGTCCCGTCGCAGGCAGCTGCTCAATGAATTGCAACAGGCCGAAGCGGCTCAAACCCGCCTCAATGATTGCAGGCAACAATTGCAGCAGGCCGAGCAGCAAGTGGAGCAGCGACTCAAGCACAGAGAGACTCAATTACAACAGTTGCAGCAGCTAAGAGAGCAGTTGGGTCTTACGGGAGCCCGTAAAGACGCAGCGCTTGCTGCTCTGCCCAATGAATATCATGCTCTGGCAGCCGAGGCGGCGCTTGAACTGATGGCGCGGCAACTTGAGCAAAAGCAGAGTGAGTGGCAACAGCTAAAACAGCGACAGCAAGATATCAATCAACAGTATACCGAGGCCGTCAGCCAGCATAAGGCGCTGATACAGGCCTTGACATCGGGCCGTGAAGACAGCGCCCGGGCCGAGCAGTTTG
Source organism: Shewanella sp. BJSY2023SW007 (assembly GCF_047314525.1). Taxonomy (NCBI): domain Bacteria; kingdom Pseudomonadati; phylum Pseudomonadota; class Gammaproteobacteria; order Alteromonadales; family Shewanellaceae; genus Shewanella; species Shewanella sp. BJSY2023SW007. The sequence continues at coordinate 70,105 of NZ_JBKORL010000100.1, forward strand.
CCATCAAAGCGCAGCAAACGCTTGATGATGCCCTGAAGCAATCTGGATTTACTGATCGCCAAACCTTGGAACAGGCGCAGCTGGATGAAGCGCAGATGCAGGCATTGGCTGAGAAGATAGAAGTTTGGCGCACGCAGCGCTTTGAGCAGCAGGCGCTGCTCAAAGCCATGGATGAGCGGCTCGCCGGACAAAGCCTGCCTGAGCTTGGGCAGCTTGAAAACCTCTGGCAGCAACAGCAGCAGCAACTCGCCGAGGCGGAGTCTGCCTGGCAGACGCTCAACAACCGAATGCAGAGCCTTAAAGGCACAGAAGCCCAGCTTAATAAAGAAGCGCTAGCCGCTCAGGCGCTGGAGCAGGAATACGCCCTTATCGGCACTCTGAGTGATGTGGCCAATGGCAACAGCCATAGCAAGGTGAGTCTGCAGCGCTTTGTGCTCAGTGTCTTGCTCGATGATGTGCTGCTCGAAGCCAGTCGCCGTTTGGCGCTGATGAGCAAAGGCCGCTACCGCTTGCTGCGCAAAGAGGACAGGGCTAAGGGCAATAAGGCCTCTGGTCTGGAGCTTGAGGTGGAAGATGCATACAGCTCCAAGGTGCGTCCGGTGGCCACACTCAGCGGTGGTGAGAGCTTTATGGCGGCCTTGTCGCTGGCGCTGGGGCTCTCTGATGTGGTGCAGGCTTATGCCGGTGGTATCAAGCTCGATACCCTGTTTATCGATGAAGGTTTTGGCAGTTTGGATCAGGACTCTCTGGAACTGGCCGTCCGCACCCTGATGGACCTGCAATCCAGTGGCCGCATGATAGGGGTTATTTCCCATGTTTCCGAGATGAAAGAGCAGATAAGCTGCCGCATTGATATCAGCAAGCATGCACTGGGCAGCAGTATTCGTCTGGTTACAGCTTGATGCAAACGGGGCAAATTTGTCGGTCAAATCTTAAATCCACCCAGTAATCATGGGGTTTTGGTGAATAATACTTGTCTCAGGGACTTTTTTTGATATAAGTTTGCAGCTGGCCTCTTGAAAACAGGGGTTCCAGCTATTGGTTTTTTCAGTTTGAACTCGGTGAGGCAACAGTTGCAGACAGATAGAATATCCTGGTTGAGTATGATCCCTATGCGTTTGCAGGCCTTGCCCACTTTACACAAGAAGCTGCTGCTCAGCTCTGGGTTATTGGTGGGCGCGGCGTTGCTTTGGCCCGGGACTCACGAAGTCACGCCACAACGTATTCCCTTGCATCTGGATATTGAAGCTCTGCTGCCTCAAGTCGGCACTGAGCCTTCGGTTGTTGAATTGGTCGGCCCGGACTTTGAACGTGTGATCCAAAGTGGTGACACCCTCAGCGTATTGTTCCAAAAGGCAGGTGTCGGCCAGCAGACCATGTACAAGGTGCTGGAAGCCGATTTGGATATTCTGGCGCTCGATACCCTGCAACCGGGTAACAGGATCCGCTTTTGGATCGATGAGCAGGGCAACCTGACCCAGCTTGAACTCTACTTCAACGCCGCACATCAGGTGCTGTTCAAACGTTTCGACGATGGTGGTTATGGGGTTGAAGAGATCAACATCGAAGGCGTCTGGCAAAACCGGATTGTCAGCGGTGAAATCCAGGGGTCTTTCTATCGCTCGGCGCAGCGGGTCGGCCTGAGCGCCGCCGAAATTCAAAAAATTGAGAGCCTGCTGAAGGAAAAGCTTAATTTTGCCCGGGATCTGCGTGCCGGCGACCACTTTTCTGTGCTGATGAATGATCAGTACATAGAAGGAGAGTCGACCGGTGTCAGCCAGGTGCTGGGATTACGCATTCAAAACGGCCGCAATGAAATCACTGCATTTCAGAGTACAGATGGTAACTTCTATGATGAGAAAGGACGTAGCCTGGCTCGGGCCTTCCAGCGGATCCCGCTGGAGAAGCGCTATAGGATCAGCTCATCATTCAATCCCAATCGTCGTCACCCGGTTACAGGACGGGTTTCTCCCCATAACGGCACCGACTTTGCCGTACCGATAGGCACCAAGGTCGTGGCACCGGGCGACGGTGTGGTGACTCTGGTGACCAATCACAGATACGCCGGGAAATATATAGTGATAGAGCACGGCAACAAATACCGTACCCGATATCTGCATCTGTCCAAACCTTTGGTGCACAAGGGCCAGAGAGTCAGTCGTGGCCAGGTTATTGCGCTTTCCGGTAATACCGGGCGTTCGACCGGACCGCATCTGCATTATGAGTTTCATGTCAATGGGCGGCCGGTGAATGCCATGAAGGCGGATATCCCCATGGCCAGCCAACTCTCCAAAGAGCAGATGCGTGAGTTCAGCCAATTGGTCAGTACCCGCAAGATGATGATGGATCTCGGTTAAATCCGCTTATTGGTTTTGCTGTAGCCAGCGCTTAACGGCGCTGGCTTTTTTATAAGCCAATTTTACCCATCCAGGCCCATTTGTTAGGGTGTGGAGAGAACCTGAGTGCAACAGGAGGAAAAATGAAGTTATGGCATGCACTGGTATTAGTGTTAATGAGCCTGGCGTTGCCGGTTACGGCGGCCGAAGAGCCCCCAAAACCTTATTCGGAGCAGAGTATTTACGATAAGCCCTTGATGGAGCGCTATGTGCTCGATGAGCTCAAGTCGATACGGCAAGACATGCAGTCGCTGGAAAAACGGGTCACTGTCGATATTACCGACCGGGAGCTGGCGGTTGCCGACAAGTCGATGAACTATGCCAATGTGACTGTGACCTACTTCTTCTATCTTATCGCTGCTGCGGTGTCACTGATCGCTCTGGTAGGTTGGCAGTCACTTAAGGATATTCGCGACAAGACTCAAGAAATGGCCAACGAGAAACTGGAGGCGATTGCCGCCCAATACGAGAAAAAGTTTCAGGAGATGGAGCGTGAGCTGAAACGCAAGAGCCGGATCATTACTGAAAACAACAAGGAAATTGAGCGGATCAACGAGATACACAACCTATGGATCCGTGCTCAACATTCGCAGACGCCGGAGCAGCGAATCGAGATCTACAACGATATTCTCAAAATACGTCCGGGCGATCTCGAGGCCTTAACCTACAAGGCCGATGCCGCCATGGAAATGGGCGAGTATCACTGGGCGATGAGCATCTGTAACCGGGTGTTGGAAGTGGATCCCAAGAACGCCAATGCGCTTTATCAGCGAGCCTGTGCCTTTACCCGCATGGGCTCGGAAGAGCAGGCTATTTCCGATCTGGAATTGGCTGTGGGTTTCAGTGCCTCACTGAGTGAGGCAGCCAAGGAGGAGAAAGACTTTGATTCCTTGCATGGCTACAAACGTTTTGACGATCTGATCAGCGACGACTGACAGTAATGTCGGGCAATTATCTAGTCCTGCGGAAGGGTTAACCTGCCTGCTGTAGCCGCTGTTGATACTTAAGGGCGCAGCGGCACAGTTTGCCCTTGAGTGCCGGGCAGCCGCCGCAGGGGGATTTCTTAAAGGGGCGCAGCGCAAAGCTCATGCTGCCGGTCTGGGGCTTTAGGCTGTGAAGTTGTCCGAGTTCGACAGAAGCTTGATTGGCGGCAATCCAGGTGCCGGCTCGGTTTTGCAGCTCTGCCTTGAGCAGTTTCTTTTGCGGTTTTTTGAGCTTCTTTTGCCGGGAGAGTTCAGTGGGCAGTTGCTGCTCTAATGCGCTAACCAAGTTTTTGCCAAGGCGTTTGCGGCTGGACTTGCCGAGTGCGGGTTGCGTCTTTTTCAACGCCTTCTTGGCCTGCTTATGGCATATCTTGGAAATATGCTTGCTTATCTTGGGCATAAACCACTCCACATCTAATCGGTATCGTCTGCTAAAACAGAAAAGCGCTGTCATATGCCGACCTGGTTAATCGCAGCATTCAATGACGGCCTGAAAAGTCAGAGTAAAAAAGCAAAGTCGATACCTGGAACTGAAAGTGATTTTAAATGAAAACTATTATCAGTCAATAAAAGATTGTTAATAAACAGAACTCTCCTGTGGTTACTTTTATCTTCAATGAGGGTTTGATAGACGGTTGAAACAGATGACCCGGCAAATGCCGGGTCATAGTTATTCTATCTGACGGGTTATTTTACCTGACAGGCTGAATATCAGATGCAACGCTGTTTCAGGTTTACTCTTGGGCGAGAGTCACTTCATTCCTGCAAGAGCGGACCGGAGCCGAAAACCCTAACCTTGAATTCGTTTTAGAAAATCCAGCGCGCCACAAACCGCGGCTACCTGGGCGGCATTGCACTGTTCATCGCTTGCCTGCGGGCTGTCCGGGTAGACTTCTGTGGTGCAGGTGTATGGGGCATTGGTAACCGAGGCACATAGACCAAGCTGCTTGAGCGGATAACGGATAACGCCGTGGTCGACCACAGGAGAGCCGATGATATTGCCGTCTTTGTCGGCCGGAGCGATATGGGTCACTTTGGCGACCGCTTCGATAATGGCTCGTTGGAATTCAGGTTGCGGCATGGCTTCATCATCTACCACATAAAAACCGTCCGGGATCTCACCGGGAGCTATGATTTTGCCATCGCGGGCCGCCAGCGCCGGGCGAAACTCGGTTTCATCCGTATCTGTGGTTTCATGCAGATCGATATGAGCCAGGAAAGGGGCGCCGTGGCTAGCAACCAGAGCCATCAATGCGGCAGACTCTTCTGCCGGGCTGGGTTCAAAGAAGGAACGGTTGGGATCGATAGCCAAAGGATTCCAACGGTTGATGACTTCGTATCCCCAAGGGCTGACACAGGGAACGACCATGAGGTTGAAATCCGCTTGATAACGTTCGGCTTCCTGCTCAAGAAACTGCAGCGCACCTTGAACGCCACTGGTTTCATAACCGTGGATCCCGCCTGTGACCAATACCCAGGGCTTATCTGCCTGTGGCGATTTACTCTGCAGGGCGAGCAGGGGATAACGTTCCGGGTCATAACTTAAGGCGCCGTACCGGCGGCATTCAAAAGCTGTCTTGAGGGCATAGATCTTGTCGAGCACCTGTTCACGGTAGCTGCGTTTTATGTTTTGGGTGGCGCGCCAGGCGGATTTTTCGGCCTCTCCCCAGGGAATACCTGGAGTGCCTATAGGGTATTCTTGACTCATGGATTGCCTCCTTATTTCTTTTCTAAACGTGTATGAATGGCGTATGAATAGCAAAACGCAGCCCATTAGGCTGCGTTTATTCTGGAAGAAAATGTTACTGGGCGTTAAAGGCCTGACCGTTTTCCTGCAGGCTGTCGTCGCCCATCAGATATAGATAAACGGGCATTATCTGCTCTGGCGTCTTGAGATCCAGAGGGTTCTCTGCCGGATAAGCCTTGGCGCGCATGCCGGTGCGGGTTGCTCCCGGATTGATACTGTTGGCGCGCACCTGGGTGCCTTCACATTCATGAGCCAGCACCTGCATCATGCCTTCGGTAGCAAACTTGGAGAAGGCATATGGGCCCCAGTAAGCGCGGCCCTTACGGCCAACACTGCTGGAGGTAAAAATAATTGAGGCGTGCTCGGCCTTGCGCATCACTGGCAACAGTGCCTTGGTCATCATCACTTCGGCCACCACATTGACCTTGAGCAGATCTTCCAGTGACTGAATATCGATATGTTCAAACGGCCCCAAAGCGCCTAACAGGCTGGCATTATGCAGCAGGCCATCGAGCTTGCCGAATTGCTGCTCTATGGTTTCGGCCATGTCGCGGTAGTTTTGTTCGCTGGCGCCCTTGAGATCCAGAGGCACAATCGCTGGAGTCGGGCCACCGGCGGCTTCAATTTCATCGTAAACGGCTTCCAGCTTCTTGACCGTCTTGCCCAGCAGGATCACTGTGGCGCCATGGGCGGCATAGGTTTTGGCTGCGGTTTTACCGATACCGTCGCCTGCGCCGGTTACCAGAATCGTTTTGCCCTTGAGAAGATCTTTTGCTGCTTGATATTCCAACATGGGGAGTTATTTCCTCTTCGCGCTAAAGCCCGCCAATACTCGACTCACTACAGCGGTATACATCTGTTTAAAACAAATGACTGTTCATAGTTACTTTTCGTTGCGGCCAACTGTGACAAAAATGTAGCTAACTCAATATTTTTACGTTAACTTGAGACGAGCTGAGTACAGATTTCAGCTCCTCTGGTCACAGTGTCTGGGGTATTGTGACCAATTTCTTGGGGAAAACAAAATTATTACAACAAGATTTGGGGAAAAAAGATGAAAAGACTCATTTTGGGTGTTGCAATCACATCTGCACTTGGACTGACAGCATGTGGTGAAGACAGCTATAACGAACTTAAGGATAAGACGGAGCCGCTCATCCCTGAGTCCCATTTGGTGTTTGATCCTGCCAAAGCTGAAGTTCCCTTGCCAAACGACCTACTGCTCAACGGCACCACAGACGGTACCTTGAATATTCCCGGAGAAGCCTCCGGTGACTATACCAATCCGCAGCTGGCGCTGGGCGCGCTGGATGGCTGGTCAACCACGCAACCGATAACCATAGATATTGAACCTTCCAAAGATAACAGCGGCAATACCCTGAGCCTGCTGGCATCTTCCGTGGCCCAGCCAGGAGCGGTGAGAATGTTTGAAGCCGTCAGCGGCGGCCCGCTTTCTTCCAAAGCCGAGTGCCAGGCCAAGCCTTCGGTTTCTGCCTGTGAAGTGGGTGAAGAGCTGGTTTGGGGGGAAGACTTCATCACTCAAGCATCCGGCAACAAGATAGTTATTGTGCCACTGAAGCCACTTAAGCCAGCTCAGTCTTATATCTACGCCACCACTAAACTCATTATGGATTCGGCCGCGCGCCCGATAGCGCCTTCCTACACCTATGGCCTGTTGAAACTGGATATCGACACAGCGCCGCTGGAAACTGCCGATCAATTGATGCTGCAAACTCTGGTAAACAGTTATGAGAAGGGCATGGCGGCGGCTCATGGCGTCGACAAGGAAAGCATTACCTATTCAGGCCTGTTTACCACCCAGTCGGTGGCCGATGTTTATGAAACCACCAAGCTGCTGATGCTGCAACCCGGTTCACCCTATGCGCCCAAGTGGCTGCAAACTCCGACTCCAGCCGGCTATACAGTGGCGATGGCAGCTGGGCTCACCCCTGCTGACGGCATAGCCTATGTATTGGCGGATTTGGCCGATGTCTACACAGCGGCCATTGAAGTGCCGGTTTACGGCACTTGTTCATCGGCAAGCTGTGACGGCATTAACGGTTACTGGCAAGCCCAGGGCGACAGCCCGGTATCTGTGTTGCTGGCGTTGCAGGCCGGTACTCTGAGCCAGGAGAACTTTGCCGCCCAGGCGATGGCTTACAATATAGATCCCGCCGCTGCACTGGCCAACCCTTCCTTGTTGGCCGGCAAAGCGTGGAAACTGGATGATGACAGTGCAGTCGATAAGACTAAGCACCTGACCCGTTTTAATCCTATTCCGGCTATTCGCAACTACGAAACTGTGCCTGTGCTGATCTCCATGCCCAACGCCACTAAGCTTGCGGCATTTTATGCCAGCCAGGGCTTGCCTTTCACGCCACCAACCAGTGGCTGGCCTACCTCAATAGCGCTGCATGGTCTTGGTGGCGGCAAAGAGATGTCGCTGGCCTATGCCGGTAGTTATGCCGCTGCCGGTGTAGCTACGCTGGCCATAGATATGCCGCTGCACGGTGCCCGTTCATTCGATGCCAATGGTGACGGCATCTATGAAGTGTCGGCCTCAGGTGCTGCCTATGGCAATGTTATCGGTAAGCCGGATGCCTTCCAAAACGGCAATCCGCTGGTATTTGTCAATATAGAAAGCACGTTGTCGGTACGGGATAACTTCCGTCAGGCGACCATGGATCATCTGGCGCTTAGAGCCGCGATAACAGGGATGTCGGCGCAATTGGCCGAAATGGGCGCGCCTCAGGTGTTTGACAATAGCCAGATAACCGCTCAGGGGCTCAGCCTTGGCGCCATTGTCGGCACTAACTTCGCGACCTATGCCAGCACAGGTTTGAAAGACCCTGCATCCGGCACAGCGTTGCCCAACTACTATGGCATCAAGGGGGCCTCTTTGGTGGCGCCGAGCGGCGGCTTGGCGGGTTCTTTCGCCGGTTCTGCCACCTTTGCACCTTTGTTGTTTGCCAATGTGACGGCTTCCGATACCTTCAAGGCCTTGGTGAATGCGGCCAATAAACAAGGATATCAGCCGGGCTCGGCCGAATATGAAGCTCTGGTTCAGGAGGTATACGCCGAATTTATCCCTACCTTCGCCTTTGCGGTGCAAACCGGGATAGAGTCGGCCGATCCTATCAACCAGACTGCCATGCTCAAGGCCACTGGGTTGCCGGTTCATCTGGTGGAAATCGTCGGTGATGGTGCTGGTAACAAGGGCGATCAGGTTCTGCCCGGTACTGTCGCGGGCTTCCCGCTGTCCGGCACTGAGCCTTTGATTGCGACTCTGGGGCTTAACTGCGTCGATCAGACCAGTGCAGGTGGTGGCGCCGTGCGCTTTGCCAAGGGGCATCACAGCTCGCTCATCGACCCATCTGAAGTTCCGGGCGTGACCGATGGCATGGCAGCCCAGGCGACAGCGGAAATGCAGTCTCAGGTCTCTATTTTTGCTTCTTCTGCCGGTAAAGATGGTGCCAGTATTTTGGTAACAAACCCAGCAGTCTTGCAAAGTTGTGGCGGCTGAAGCGCTATTTAGTACAAGTTTCTCCATGAGCAGACGCAGCACTTGAAGTAGCCAAGTCATGGCAAATGATTTCGAAAAGCACTAAAAAATCCGATGACTTATAGTCATCGGATTTTTTTATGTGTAATTTGACTCTGGTTCAGTATTTAATTCGTATCAGAGAGATAACTTCATCAGTAATCAAAGTATGACTTAAGCTCAGAAATATGATGATCGCACTGACAAACGACATATTTGGGGGAAGACAACCTCAGTCGATAGCCACATAAAGTTTATTCGTATCTTCACATCAACTACTGACAACAGGTTGTCAGTAGCACAGGTGCATACTTGCTGTCGCACTGATAGCCAAGTGTGTAAGGCACTGGAGGATGAGCCTCCCGTGATAATTGAATTAAGATGGAGAAGATAAAATGTCAACAGAAACCCCTTTGGTCTGGAGTGAGATCCCGGTTGCTGATATGGCCCGCGCCAAGCATTTTTATCAAGAGGTTTTGGGACTGTACTGCAGAGAAGATCCTATGCCTGATTGCGAGTATGTCAGTGTCAGCCGTACCAGTAGTGATAGCGCTTGTTTAGGTTTGATCAAACACCCAAAAATGGCACCTTCATTGACGGCCTCAGTGGTTTATCTCAACCTGGGCGACAGGCTGAGTACTACTATAGGTCAGTTGGAAGCACAAGGGGTGCAGATCCTGTTGCCGCCTATGGCTATCAAGGAAGGTGAATGTGGTTATTGTGCTCAAATAGCCGATTCCGAAGGCAACCGACTTGGCTTGTGGGCCATGCAGCTGTAAGCTCAGCGCAGTTATCTTTATCGAGACCGATGTTTTGTCGGTCTTGTATGGCGTCAGCCCATTTTGCATCGAAGTTTACTTATTCTGCGAGGATGAAAAGAGGTAGAAGCAAATAGGGCAATGGAAGTTTTGTCTGGCTACAGCGACATAGGCCTGCGCCGGATGCGCGGTTTTTCAATTCGCTCTTCGGTGGCAAATCGAACATTTTTAAGGAATGGTATAAGTCATGCGCCGCGCTGACCGTTTGTTTCAGATAGTGCAGATACTGCGCCATCGCCGTTTGACCACGGCGGCGGTATTGGCCGAGCGCTTGGAAGTGTCGGTCAGAACCATCTATCGGGATATTCAGGATCTCTGTCTCAGCGGGATCCCCATCGAAGGGGAGGCGGGACTGGGCTATCTGCTGCGTCAGGAGGTGAGTGTACCACCCTTGATGTTCAACGAGGCTGAACTGGAAGCGATCCAACTGGGGATCCGTATGGTGCAGACCTGGGGCGGTAATGAACTTGGCAAGGCAGCCAAACAGGCGCTTATCAAGGTAGAAGCCGTGGTGCCGGAGCGTTTACGTGCATTGCAGAGTTTGATGTTTTCACCGGATTTCTACCTTGATCAACAAGATTTTGTCTACCTGGATCCGTTACGTATTGCCGCCAGGCTTCGCCATTTTGTGCTGCTCGGCTATCAGGATGTCAAAGGCAGTGCCAGTCAGCGCAAGATAAGGCCGCTGGCGATCTACTTTTGGCGCGGCACCTGGACTTTGCTGGCCTGGTGCGAACTGAGAGAAGATTTTCGCTCCTTTCGGGTGGACCGTATTGTTAATCTGTCACAGCTGCCGCAGCGTTTTCCTATCACCCCGGGGCAAGAGATGGAAGATTTTGTTCGCCGTATGGAAACCGACTATCAAAACCAGGCGTAAAGCCAAGACTACCCCTTATAAATGACGCGGCATCTAATAGTTCTTGATATATTGGCATTATCTTTTTTGACCCCAGTATGCTGGATTCCTACGACTATAGTCTGCTTGAGCAATAAACTATTTTCGAGAGTTTGCTGAGTCATTGCCGTGAGCTTGTTTATCACCCCAGGGTATTTATCTTTCCGCCCCGGTAAGTCATTTACGCCAATGAGATAGAGCGTAAGCAGGATTTTAGTGAAGCGGTGGCGACTTATCATGAGATGCAAAAAGCCTATGAGGCTTTCGGTGATGAGTTAATTGAAGTTCTCAGATGGTCGGTTGCGAAGAGAGCCGGTTTCATTTTGGCCAAGGTGAGCGAGGGCTGCATATGTTCTCAGCCGTCGCTGTTAGCTTCCTCAGCCATTAAACCAGAGGTTCCGGTTTAATCCCAGGGCCGGCCTACCAAACGCTCAGTTTGAATATTGCCAGTATTACAGCACAGGTCAGCAGTCCAAGACCGCCCAAAACACAAACCACTTTTTCCGGGTAGCGTGAACCCAGTTCGGGAAAGAGGATGGCGCCCAGGCTGAAGCTTGGGATCATCTCGTACAGTAACCCCATTCTCTGGTTGCTTGCCGGTGCAAATGGCGGCAGGTAGAAGTAACAGAGCAGATAAATAGCCAAGGTGGCAATCGCGAGCCATTCATAGCCCTGAAAGGGCTCATCGGCCTTGAGCAGACGGCGCAGCAGGACAATCATAATCGCCGCGATTAAAAGTAGCATGACACTTCCCTGTAAATAAAATGGCCGCCACAAACTAAGGGATCCGAGATGAGCTGACAAGCGCAAAAGAGAAAAAGCGCCGCAGGGGCGACGCTTTTTGAGGCTATTTACCAGCTCAGGTGGTAATTGATGGCAAAAGTGCGGCCACGGCCGTGATAGTCAAACATCTTCTCCGGGCCGTAAGTCGGGCTGTAGAAGTAAGCGGCTCGCTGGCCCCAAAGGGTGCTGTAGTCCTTGTCCAGCAGGTTTTCGATGCCATAGCTCAGGGTGCCGACCGCCAGTTCGATGGAGCCGAGCAGATCCAAAGTGGTATAGCTGTCTAACTCACTTCTCTGGCCATCATTTGCGTTGAAGCGATAGTCAGAGTCGGCGCTGAAGCTGTGCTCGGCCTGCAATCTTAACTGTTGGCTGTCACCGCGCCAGGCGATAAAGGCCGTGGCCTTGGAAGGTGAAGCATAGGTGACTGTCTCATCAATCCAGTCGGCGCCATTTTTGATTTCACTGCGAACCAGATGCAGGTTGCTGCCCACCTGCCAGGCGCTGCTGATATCGAAGTTCAGCTGGGCTTCCAGGCCATAGGTGCGTTTATCCTTGTCCTTGACTTCTATGGTCAGATCGCTGCGATTGACCTCAATCACCTTATCCGAAATGGCGTAATACAGACTGGCCTGGGCCTGCCAATGGTCGGCCAGATAGCGCCAGCCCAGCTCAAAGGAGTCTGTCTTGATGCCATCGAGGCGGGAATCATTGATATTGATGCTGTTGGTCAAGTGCAGATAACCATCGGCATCGGCCTGATAGCTGCCGCGACCATAGTATTTGGACAGATCCGGCAGCTCAAAGCCTTGCGAGTAGGCGAGCCACAGTTGCTGATCCCGGCTCAGTTTAGCCACCAAGCCCAGGTTAACCAGGCCGACATGGTAGTCTGTGCTGCCGCCTTTGATAGCATCGGCGCCCGGCGCTTTACCCTGGGCAATCGCCACCTGTTGGTTATAGCCGATAAAGTCATCGACGCTGTTGTCCATCTGCTGATAACGATAACCTGCGTTGAGCACCAGATAGTCGTTGATATCCCAGCTGCCCTGCAGGAAGGCTGCGATGGACTCGACACTGAAGTCGACATATCGGCCTGTGGTGAATAGTTCCTTCATGGTCAAACCGCCACTCTGGTTGGCGGCGTCGAGATCAAAACTCATCTGATCCGAGTCGAAGCTCTCCTTGTCCCAGTCGATGCCCCAGGTGAGTTTGAGGCTGTCGCTGGGCCTGGATTTCAACACGGCTTTCAGGCCATAAATGCCGGTGTTTTGTGACGAGGCCGAGAAGTTGTAAACCCCGAGGGTTTCACTGACGTAAGGGAAGGGGTGAAAGTCGAGATCTTCCTTGCGGTAAAAGCCTTGCAGGTACAAGGTTTGGCCGAGAAAGTCAGCCTGGGTATAGTTGAGGTTCAGTAAGGTTCGATCGGTTTTGGGGCTGCGATCAGCATTCAACCCCTTGCGGCTTTCGAGCAGGGAAGCATCTGAGGTGACGCCGCTGAAGTTTTCCCCCATATAGAGGCCGTGGTCGCCATCGGACTCATTGTTGTAAAACTGCACCAGGGCACTGAGGGTGGCATTGTTTGGCAGGCTCCAATCCAGGTTGGCCATCAGATCATAACCTTGGGTGTACTGCATGCCGGTTTGGGTGATATCCGGCATCACCTGATCGCCGCTGCCGTCGAACCACTGGCCATTTTCCTGCCAGGCGGCACTGAAACGTCCCTTGAGGGTATCGCTGCCACCGGCCACGGCAAAGGCAGTGCGGTAATCCAAGTCATCACTGCCGTTAAAACCCGATTTGAAACCTGCCTCGGCTTCAAAGGTATCCAGGCTGTCGGCGGCTTTTTTGGTCACTATATTGATAGCGCCGCCCAAAGCACCGCCGCCATAGAGGGCCGAGGCGCCGGCCAAGACTTCAATGCGGGCGATGTTAAAGGGATCTATGCTGTCCAGCTGGCGGCTGATCCCCCTGGAGGTGTTCATGGATACGCCGTCTATCAGCACCACCATGGCACGGCCGCGCATGTTCTGACCAAAGTTGGTCCGGCCCTGGCTGGATACGTCCATGGAGGGAACCAGGGCGGCCAGCATCTCTTTCACGCCTTTGCCGCTGTTTATCTGCTCACGGATGCTGTTTTCATCGATTAACCAAACTGTGCCGGAGAGCTCACTTATCTGGGTCGGGGTACGGTTGGCACTGACTACCATACGCTCCATCTGGGCTTCTTCGGCCAAGGCTGCTCCCATCAGCAGCAATTGACTGCAGACAGCAGCGGCAACAAGGCTCATCCGAGCCGTGGATTTGGGCATAACATTCTCCTATAAAAATCAGGGGTTAAATGAGGCACCAGACAGGGATCCAGCAGGCGAACACCAGGCTGAGTGTCTTCTTGCCGGGTTGGTATCCCAAGGCTAAAGACAGCACCAAGGCTGGTGCCAACAGCAGGATCAACAGCCGGGCATCCAGCCCAAAACTGGCCAATACCAGCATGATTGCCAGCAAGACCAATCCCTCACACCAAAGCAGTTGGTTACAGCGCAACAACAGCGGGGACGTTTCCATATTATTTTGCCTCCAGAATGAGGCTATATTTTAATTGCAAATAAAAATGGTTCGCAATTGAATTTACAGTGCGGGCGGGAATGGGGGTTACTTGTGAATGAGTCTCACGTTAACGCAATTCATCTTACATATATCGCTTTCACTCGCGTTCTTGAAAGATCAAACTTTTAGCCGGAATAGTATAAAATGACCCACCTAATTTCGGTGCAAGGCTAAGTCAGATATCAATATGGGGGTCTGTCTTGATGAAATGCCTTGCTGTCATAGAAGGAGTGTCAGTGCAGCAGAATAATCCTTATCAGGCCTCTTGTCCGGCGCAAATCTGGGTTGATGCCGATGCCTGCCCGGTTGTGGTCCGCGAGATGTTGGTGCGGGCGGCAGCGCGTACCGGCATCAATATCACTTTTGTCGCCAATCAGGCGCTCAGGATCACAGGCGCAGCCAGTGTCAAAACCTTACAGGTGCCCAAGGGATTTGATGTGGCCGATAACGAAATCGTGCGCCTGTGTCACGCCGGTGATTTGGTGATTAGTAATGATATTCCGCTGGCGGCCGAAGTGATAGACAAGGGCGCCAAGGCGCTCAATAGCCGTGGTGAGCTGCTGAATCGAGACAATGTGCGTGCCCGCCTCAATATGCGGGATTTTCTCGATACCCTGCGTGCCAGCGGTATAGATACCGGCGGCAGTCCCAAGTTGAGCCAGGCAGATAGACAGGCCTTTGCTAATGAGCTGGATAAATATCTGCTGCACTGGCAGCGCGCTAAGACGCGTCAGGGCTAAGCCGGCCAAGCCATAGTTCGCTCAGAGAATCAAAAGCCTGGAAACTTGAAAGTTCAGCGATTCGAAAGTTCAGCGATTCGAAAACATAGTGGCTCGCAAGTTTCGCGGCTATGCAAGATTCAGAGCCGATACAGAATTTATTTCCGATTTAAGATTTGGCTGCAGCTCAAGACCTGTCATCCATTCAAGACTTAACGCTCCATTCAAGACTGGGCATCCACTCAAGAGTCGGCCAGATCCGGCGCCTCCGGCAGCGCCTGCTGCAGAAAGTCCAAGAGCAGGCTGACCTTGGGCGACAGATGGCGGTTCTGTGGGTATAAGGCCCAAATCCCCTCCGGCGCCGCCTGGTAAGCCTCAAGCACTGATACCAGGGCGCCGCTGGCGAGATCCTCGCCGACATAATAATCGGGCAGTTGCACCAGCCCGAGCCCTTTGCGAGCAGCATCCAATAGCCCTGGGCCAGAATTACACACCAAGCGGCCACTCAAACGCCATTGACGTTCCTGACCCTGCTCGATAAAACGCCAGTAAGGGTGGTTACCCAGCAAACATTGATGCCGGTGCAGCTCGCCCAGAGTGTGGGGCACGCCGTGGTTGGCTAGATACTCCGGGCTGGCACAGACATAATTGCGGCGACTGCCAAGACGCCGCGCCATCAAGCTGGAATCCGCCAGCTTACCCAGTCGAATCGCCAAATCATAACCGCCATCAATCAGATCCAGTGTCTTGTTGTTGAGATCCAGTTGCAGATCCAGCTTGGGGTGCAGGCAGAGAAAGTCATTCAGCAGCGGCAGAATAAACTGCTCGCCGTAAGTGACAGGCGCCGTCACCCGCAGCAAGCCCTGCGGGGTTTGTTTCAAACTGCCAAGGGCGCGTTCGGCTTCTTCTATACCATCTTGCAGCAAGCGGCAGTGGCGATAATAAAGCTGACCCTCTTCACTGAGCGACACCTTGCGGGTAGTGCGATAGAAGAGTTTGCTCGCCAGGCGTTTCTCCAGCGCGGCGATTTGGCGGCTTATCTGCGCCACAGACAAGTTGAGCCGCTCGGCGGCGCGGGTAAAGCTCTGGCTCTCGGCCACGGCGATAAATTCGCTGATCCCTTCCCAGTGGTTCATTATTACTTCTCAGTAAAAGTGATTTGTATATTTGGCTGATTATCTTTTATTTGGGAATAAATACAATGTTGGCATCCGGTTTATGAGCCAAGAGGTTCGATACCGAATCAATCACAACAGAAGGAAGCGACAATGACAGACAAATTTATCAAGTCCCGCGCCGCCGTAGCCTGGGCCGCCGGTGAACCGTTGAAGATGGAAGAGGTGGATGTGATGTTGCCCAAGGCCGGTGAGGTATTGGTGCGCATTGTTGCCAGCGGTGTGTGTCATACCGATGCCTTTACTTTGAGCGGCGACGACCCAGAAGGTGTGTTTCCGGCCATTCTCGGCCATGAGGGCGGCGGCATAGTGGAGATGGTCGGCGAAGGCGTCACCAGTGTGGCGGTGGGCGATCATGTTATTCCTCTTTACACGCCTGAATGCGGTGAGTGTAAGTTCTGCCGCTCCGGCAAGACCAACCTGTGTCAGAAGATCCGCGAGACTCAGGGCAAGGGCCTGATGCCGGATGGTACCACCCGTTTCTTCAAAGACGGCAAGCCGATTTTCCACTACATGGGCTGCTCGACTTTCTCTGAATATACGGTATTGCCTGAGATCTCCCTGGCCAAGGTTAACAAATCGGCACCGCTGGAAGAGATCTGTCTTCTGGGCTGCGGTGTTACTACCGGCATGGGCGCTGTAATGAACACCGCCAAGGTGGAAGAGGGCGCCACCGTGGCCATCTTCGGGCTCGGCGGCATAGGGTTGTCGGCGGTGATTGGCGCGGTGATGGCCAAGGCCGGTCGCATCATAGGCATAGATGTCAATGAGTCCAAGTTTGAACTGGCGAAGAAGCTGGGGGCGACCGAGTGCATCAACCCCAAAGACTATGACAAACCTATTCAGCAGGTGATTGTGGATTTGACCGACGGCGGCGTCGATTACTCGTTCGAGTGTATCGGCAATGTGGATGTGATGCGTTCGGCGCTCGAGTGTTGCCACAAGGGCTGGGGAGAGTCAGTGATCATTGGGGTTGCCGGTGCCGGGCAGGAGATCTCTACCAGACCCTTCCAGTTGGTGACTGGCCGGGTGTGGAAAGGTTCGGCTTTCGGTGGTGTCAAAGGACGCTCACAGTTGCCTGGCATAGTGGAAGATTATCTGGCCGGTAAATTCAAGCTGGATGACTTTATCACCCACACCATGGGGCTTGAAGATATCAATGAAGCCTTCGAGCTGATGCATGAAGGCAAGAGCATTCGCAGCGTGATCCACTTCTGAGGACCTTCTGATGGAAAATATCAGTAACAACAGGTCGTTTGGAGGCTGGCACAAGCAGTATCGTCATTACTCCAGCAGTCTGAACTGCGAGATGCGTTTCGCCATCTATCTGCCGGAGCAGGCCAATAGCCAAAAGGTACCTGTGCTGTATTGGCTCTCCGGGTTGACCTGTACGGATGAGAACTTTATGCAAAAGGCCGGGGCCCAGCGCCTCGCGTCTCAGCTGGGGCTGGCCATTGTTTGCCCGGATACCAGCCCGCGCGGAGAAGGTGTGGCCGATGCCGATGATGCCGCCTACGATCTGGGGTTGGGGGCCGGTTTTTATGTCAATGCTACCCAGGCTCCCTGGAGCAGCCACTATCGTATGTATGACTATGTGGTAGATGAGTTGCCGGCATTGATAGAACAGCACTTTCCGGTATCGGATAAGCGCGCCATTGCCGGCCACTCAATGGGCGGCCACGGCGCGCTGATGATAGCCCTTAAAAATCCGGGCCGTTATCTCAGCGCCAGTGCCTTTGCCCCCATCAGTCATCCTAGCCAGTGCCCTTGGGGCCAGAAGGCGTTTGCAGCCTATCTTGGCAGCGACAGGGAGGCTTGGAAGGCCTATGACACGGTAGAGCTGATAAAAAGTGGTGCCAAAGGGCTACCGATGCGGGTTGATCAGGGCGAGAGTGATCTGTTCCTGGCCGAGCAGTTACTGCCACAGGCCTTGCGGGCCGCCGCCACTGATGCTGGAATTGCGCTGAGTTTTCACAGCCACCCCGGCTATGATCACAGCTACTATTTTATCGCCTCATTTATCGACGAGCAGCTTAAGTTTCATGCCAGCCATCTGGGCTTGTAAACGCTGAGCCTCTAAAACGCTCAGTCACTTAAATGCAGCGCCGCCTAGGGTTTGCCCCGGCGGCGTTTTTATGCGTTATAGCGGCCATTGCCCGGTATCCGCTTGTTGAGTACTTTCTTGTTTACCCCACTTTTATCTGAGGGGAATTAACGAGCGCAGGGATTAACGGGAGGGAGCATGAAAATAGGCAGATGGCAGACACCCTTCGAGCAGGGGGATCTCTATATTACCGGGCTCTTCTGGGGCGGTGATTTCTTGTTGCAGCTTCCCAGTGGCAAACGCTATCAAATTAAGAATAAACCCCATCCAGGGGTGGATCTCAGTCTGGAATTGTTTCATTTACCGAGTGAAGGGCGCTATCGGCTGCATTACCGCTCGGTCAGTGCGTTTCGTATGTTGGATGAACATGGATTGCTGGAGCTTTGGCAGGCGCTGAGCGAGCTTGGGGACGAACAGGGTTGCAACAGCCGCCTGATTAAAGATCACGCCTGGTCGCGTGAAAGCCCAATCAGTTTCTTCCATGGTCACAGTGACGGTTGGTCACACCTGATTTGTACCGGCGATGAGTGTGTCGAGGTGTTGTGCCCGAGCGCGCCGGAAATCATCTATCTTGGCAAATGTGCCGCCAAGGAGGATTGAGAAACCTTAGGGAAGCTGAGATCAGTTGATCTCGACCTTTTCCATTCCCAGTTGCTGCAGCGCTATCACGGCCTGGGTGCGGTTGCGAACCCCCAACTTACGGAAGATAGCGGTGGCGTGGGCCTTGATGGTCGCCTCGGATACGCCCAGGTCGTAGGCTATCTGCTTGTTGAGCAGGCCTTCGGCAAACATCTGTAACACCTTGTATTGCTGCGGCGTCAGCTCAGAGAGCTTGCCGGCCACCTTGTCGGTATCTTCTTCATCATTGATTTCAATCAACTCTATGCCTTTAGGCAGCCAGATATCGCCGAACATTACTGCGGTTATCGCGTCGATAAAGGTTTCCATCGAAGCTGACTTGGGAATAAAGCCGGCGCCGCCGTAGTGCAGGGCACGGCTGATGGTGGCGGCATCTTCATGGGCTGAAATCACTATCACCGGCAGTTCGGGGAAGTGGGCGCGCAGATGGATAAGAGTGGAGTAGCCATGGGAGCCCGGCATTTGCAGATCCAGCAGCACCAGATCATAGTCCTGATGAGTTTGCTCAAGCAGTTTTTGCAGCCCATCGGCACTGTCGGCCTCAAACCAGCGGGTATTGGAGAAACCGCTGTTAAGCGCTTGGCGCAGGGCATTGCGAAATAATGGGTGATCATCGGCGATGATAATATTTAAGTTTTCTGGCTTCATGGCTTGTTATGGTTATGGCTCTGCACGCTGAAGAAGGGTCAATGTAACAGAAAAGTGACAAATAATCCTATTGCTTTATCAGGCTTTAAGTGACTTTTTGTTACTGTCGCTTTTAGACTTTAGTCGAGAACGACAGTCAATAAAAGCCTTTTCAGCGGCAAACAGGATTGCCGGATAAAACTTACATAGCCTTTAGCCAGAAACAGGCTCGGATTGTGCGAAATAAGCGAACAGGGGCTAGTTGGCTAGATCATCACTCCAGATCTGGGTCGGCTTTCTGTCATCATCGACTGCTACGAAGGTAAAGACGCCGCGGATAGCGTGCTCGCGCTTATCCTGATACATATCTTCTACAAAAATGTTCACTTCGACTTTCATCGAGGTGTTGCCCACATGGATCACTCGGGCGATCAATTCTGCCAAGCTGCCGGCGGGGATAGGCTTTTTGAAATCGATTCTGTCAGAGCTGACGGTGACCAGTGTCTTGCGACAAAAGCGGGTGGCGGCAATAAAAGCGGTTTCATCCATCCAGGCGAGGGCTTCACCGCCAAACAGTGTGTTGTGATGATTGGTAATGGACGGGAAAACCGCCTTGATCACCCGAGCCTCGGCTTGTTCAATTCGGCGTGCTACGGCCACTTCATATTGGCTCTGTGTCGTTTCTGGCATACGGCAACCTCTGGTTATGCTGGAAAATCAG
Source organism: Shewanella sp. BJSY2023SW007 (assembly GCF_047314525.1). Classification (NCBI taxonomy): domain Bacteria; kingdom Pseudomonadati; phylum Pseudomonadota; class Gammaproteobacteria; order Alteromonadales; family Shewanellaceae; genus Shewanella; species Shewanella sp. BJSY2023SW007. The sequence continues at coordinate 89,854 of NZ_JBKORL010000100.1, forward strand.
GGGCGGTATTATAGTTCGACCAAAGGCGGATTGACAGCCTGGGCCAGAAAGCCCTGCATGAAAAATATTGGATGTTCGAAAGTATCCGGGCATGAAAAAGCCCCGGCATCTCCAGCGTGGAGATGGCGGGGCGATTCCATTTCAGTGGCCTGTATCTGGGGGGCTTACTTGCCCAGCAGGCGACGTCTTTCCTTGGCGGCAGCGGCCAGATCTCTGAGCAGTTTTTCCGAGTCTTCCCAATGGAGACAGGCATCCGTGATGCTCTTGCCGTAAGTGAGGGGCTCACCTGCAATAACTTTCTGATTGCCTTCGACAATAAAGCTCTCGGCCATAATACCGGCAATAGCAGTAGAGCCACTGCGCAGCTGTGCCATGATATCTTCGGCGACTTCCAACTGCTTCTTGTGCTGCTTCTGGCTATTGCCATGGCTGAAGTCGACCACTATGCCGGAATGGATCCCAACCGAATCCATCTGCTCTCTGGCTTTGGCTACATCTTGCTCGCTGTAGTTGGGGGTTTTACCGCCGCGCAGAATGATATGCCCATAGGGATTACCATGGGTGCGATAGACCGCCAGTGAGCCGTCCTTGTCCGGAGAGTAGAAGATATGCGGTTCTCTGGCGGCGCGCACTGCATCGACGGCAATATTGATGTTGCCGTCGGTACCATTCTTGAAGCCTACAGGGCAGGAGAGCGCCGAGGCCATTTCACGGTGAATTTGGCTTTCTGTGGTGCGGGCTCCGATGGCGCCCCAGGTGATGAGATCGGCAATATACTGGCCGTTCACCATATCCAAAAATTCGGTGGCGATAGGCAGTTTCAGTTCGGTGATCTGCTGCAGCAACTTACGGGCCAGGCGTAGACCTTTATTGGGGCTGAAGCTGCCGTCCAAGTCAGGATCGGAAATCAGGCCTTTCCAGCCGACTATGGTGCGTGGTTTTTCAAAATAGACCCGCATCAGAATGCACAGATCGTCTTTGAGTTCATGGTGCAGCTTGGCCAGACGGCCGGCATACTCAAGTGCTGCTTCAGTGTCATGGATGGAGCAGGGGCCTATGATGACCAACAAACGCGGATCGTCACCCTGAATAATGGCTTCGACTTCGCGGCGTTGTTCAACCAGGTAGTCTGCGGCTTCCTGAGTCAATGGATACTCAGATGCGAGTTGGGCAGGTGAGATCACTTTACATAAGAGAGAGGTGCGTAATTCGTCTGTTTTAATGGTCATTCATGATACCGAGGGAAATTTCTTGAGCGCTTTGCGCTTATCTTGTGTCGGATTATAACCAATCGAGCCGAGCTGCAAAGTGGCAATTGTCCGATAATTGCCCAAGTGGGCCTTGAAAAAGTGTCAAGACCCACTTGAATCATTCAGAGTTCGCACTGTGGTAACAAGTAGTTAGCTAGAAAATGCCAATATGTAACTCAGTTTCAACTCGAGTAGCATTTGTCGGCTGCTAGGGCGTTTTTTAGAACATATGGCGCTCAAGGCCGGTGGCATCGAGGATTTTGGTGGCGATTTCCTCGACCGATTGGTTGGTGGTGTCTATATAAGGGATGCGTTCTTTCTTGAACATCATCTCCACCTCTTTCACTTCGAGGCGGCACTGGCGCAAAGAGGAATAGCGGCTATTTTCCATCCGGCTCTGACGTATCTCATGCAGGCGTACGGGTTCAATAGTCAGGCCAAACAGTTTGGATTTATTGCGTTTCAATACCTCCGGCAGCTTGAGGTTGTCCATGTCGTCTTGAATAAAGGGGTAGTTGGCGGCCTTGATGCCGAACTGCATCGACAGATAGAGGCTGGATGGCGTCTTGCCGCAGCGGGAAACTCCCAGCAGGATAATGTCGGCCTTGTCCATATGCTTCATGGTCTGGCCATCGTCGTTATCCATGGCAAAGTTGATGGCGTCGATACGGGCATCATAACCCGCTTTGGCCATTCCATGGGTGCGATGCAGTGAAGGGCTGGCAGTGACCCCTAATTGTTGCTCCAAGGGGGCGACGAAAGTGTTGAGAAAGTCGTAGTCCAGGCCCTCACTGGAATAAATGATGTCGCGAATTTCCGGTTTGACGATGGAATGAAACACCAGAGGCCGTTCCCCTGTTGTAATAAAACTATCATTAATCTGTTTTTTAACGGCTTCTGCTTTAACGGTATTTTCCACAAATGGAATGGTAAGTGAATCAAATTCCAATGGAAATTGAGAAAGCACTGCGTGACCAAACACTTCGGCCGTGATTGCTGTTCCATCAGAAATGTAGAATACTTTACGTGCCATGCCGACCTCATGTAGTAATAAAATTACAAATAAAATTATAGATTTACGCTTGTTGCCTCGGAGTGTAAAATGCCGCTGCCCTCGTGTGAAGGGGCCACTGAAATAAACTTGCGGAGATAGAACTGTGCAGCAATACGTACTCTGGTATCAGGAATTAGGCATGGGTGACGTCAACAAGGTCGGCGGTAAAAACGCTTCCCTTGGTGAAATGATCAGTAATCTGGCCAATGCCGGTGTTCAAGTACCTGGCGGCTTTGCGACCACATCCCACGCGTTCAATGAGTTTCTTGAGCAAAGTGGAGTAAACCAGAAGATATATGACATTCTTGACACATTGGATGTAGATGATGTCAACGCACTGGCTAAAGTTGGTGCACAGATCAGACAGTGGGTTATTGAAACCCCATTTCAGCCAGAACTCGAACAAGCGATTCGAGAAGCTTACGAAAAATTAGCCTCTGAAACCCAAGACGCTTCATTCGCCGTGCGTTCCTCTGCCACCGCAGAAGATATGCCCGACGCTTCATTTGCCGGTCAGCAAGAAACCTTCCTCAACGTGAAGGGCTTTGAAGCTGTATTGGTTGCCATCAAGCATGTGTTTGCCTCTCTGTTCAACGATCGCGCTATCTCCTATCGTGTGCATCAGGGTTACGACCATCGCGGTGTGGCACTGTCTGCCGGTGTTCAGCGCATGGTACGTTCCGATAAAGCGGCTTCCGGTGTGATGTTTACCATGGATACCGAGTCCGGCAACAAGGACGTGGTATTTATCACTTCTTCCTTCGGTTTGGGCGAAATGGTAGTGCAAGGTGCGGTTAACCCGGACGAGTTCTATGTACACAAGCCAACCCTGACTGCCGGTCACAAGGCTGTTGTTCGTCGTAATATCGGCAGCAAGCTGATCCAGATGGTGTACTCAGATGATGCATCTCACGGCAAGCAGGTGAAAATTGAAGATGTCGCCAAAGAACAGCGCATGACTTTCTCCATCAATGATGAAGAAGTGATGGAACTGGCCAAGCAGGCGATGATCATTGAAAAGCATTATGGCCGTCCGATGGATATCGAATGGGCCAAAGACGGTAACGACGGTCGTCTCTACATAGTTCAGGCTCGCCCCGAAACCGTGCGTTCCCGTGAAGATGTGCAACTGATTGAGCGTTATCACCTCAAGAGCCGCGGCGAAGTGATCTGTGAAGGTCGTGCTATTGGTCACAAGGTGGGCTCAGGTGTTGCCAAGGTGCTCAAATCTATCGACGAAATGGACAAGATCCAGCCAGGCGATGTACTGGTTACCGATATGACTGACCCGGATTGGGAACCTATCATGAAGCGCGCGAGCGCCATTGTCACCAACCGTGGTGGCCGTACCTGTCATGCTGCCATTATTGCCCGTGAACTGGGCGTGCCTGCGGTAGTGGGTTGTGGCGACGTGACCGACAAAATTGAAAACGGTCAGGAAGTAACAGTATCCTGCGCCGAAGGTGATACAGGTTATATCTATCAAGGCAAGCTGGAGTTTGATGTGATTTCCAGCCGCGTTGATTCCATGCCTGATCTGCCGATGAAGATAATGATGAACGTGGGTAACCCTGACCGCGCCTTCGACTTTGCCCGTCTGCCTAATGAAGGTGTGGGTCTGGCTCGTCTCGAGTTCATCATCAACCGCATGATAGGCATTCACCCCAAGGCTCTGCTGGAATTCGATCAGCAAACCGACGAGCTGAAAGCCGAGATCACTGAGATGATCGCCGGTTATGAATCTCCGGTTGAATATTATGTTGCCCGTCTGGTGGAAGGTATCTCTTCTATCGCTGCAGCATTCCACCCCAAGAAGGCTATCGTGCGTATGTCTGACTTCAAGTCAAACGAATACGCCAACCTGATCGGCGGTGACAAGTACGAGCCAGAGGAAGAGAACCCAATGCTGGGCTTCCGAGGCGCCAGCCGCTACATCTCCGAGTCGTTCCGCGATTGTTTTGCCCTCGAGTGTGAAGCCATCAAGCGGGTTCGTAACGACATGGGGCTGAAGAACGTTGAGATCATGATCCCGTTCGTTCGTACTCTGGAAGAAGGCCGTCAGGTTATCGAACTACTGAAAGAGCAAGGTCTGGAGCGTGGTAAAGATGGTCTGCGCGTCATCATGATGTGCGAACTGCCATCCAACGCCCTGCTGGCGGATCAGTTCCTGGAGATGTTCGATGGTTTCTCCATCGGCTCCAACGACCTGACTCAGCTGACTCTGGGCCTGGACCGCGACTCCGGCATCATCAGTCACCTGTTCGATGAGCGTAACGAAGCCGTTAAGGCGCTGCTGGCGATGGCTATCAAGTCTGCCAAGGCCAAGGGTGCCTATGTGGGTATCTGTGGTCAGGGTCCTTCGGATCATGCTGACTTTGCCGCCTGGTTGGTGGAGCAGGGCATAGACACTGTGTCTCTGAACCCAGACACAGTGATTGACACCTGGCTGTACCTGGCTGAAGCCCACGGCTAAGTCAGAAACAGTTCTTATGAAGGAAGCCGCTTTTTAGCGGCTTTTTTTTGTTTATAATGGCCCGATAACAAAAAATTTATTCGAGCATAAGATGTTACCCTTACTATCACACCAACAAACTCTGGAACCCCTGTATCTGGAATATCTGGATGCGCTGGAGCAGCGAGGTTTTCGCGGCGATATCGACAGGCGTTACAGTGCCCGCTTGGCACAAGCGACGGATAACTCTGTCTATCAGTTTCTGCCACAGGCGGTGCTCTACCCCAGAGACAGTGCCGATATTGCCATGGCGTTGCAGCTCGCCAGTGAGGCAGCTTTTGCCAAGGTGGTCTTCAGTGCCCGCGGCGGCGGTACCGGAACCAATGGTCAGGCGCTGACTCATGGGATAGTGCTGGATCTCTCGCGCCATATGAACCGGGTGTTGGAAGTTAATCCAGAGGAAGGCTGGGTTAGAGTCGAGGCCGGTGTGGTCAAGGATGCGCTCAATGATGCGTTGCGGCCGCACGGCTTTTTCTTCAGTCCGGATCTTTCCACCTCCAACCGAGCCACCCTGGGCGGCATGATTAATACCGATGCCTCCGGCGCCGGCTCGCTGGTGTATGGCAAAACCTCGGATCATGTGCTGGAGCTTACCAGTGTGTTGGTGGATGGCAGTGTGCTGCACACGGCTCCGGTGAGTCGCGAGGCATTGGAATCGGGTGAGAAGGTGACTGACAACCCGCTCGGCAACAAGTTGATTACTGAGGTGGCCCGTCGCTGCCGTGAGCAGCGAGAGCTGATTGAACAGCGCTTTCCCAAACTGAACCGTTTTTTGACCGGTTACGATCTGAAAAACGTCTGGGATCAACAGCTGAGCGAATTTAATCTGTCGCGGATCCTCACAGGCTCAGAGGGAACGCTGGCGGTGGTGACTGAGGCCAAACTGGATATCACCCCTTTGCCGGCCAGCCGCCTTATGGTCAACATCAAGTATGACTCTTTTGAATCTGCGCTGCGCCATGCGCCCGACTTGGTGCTCGCCAATGCCACTGTGGTGGAAACCGTCGATTCCAAGGTGCTGAATCTGGCGCGGGAAGACATTATCTGGCACTCGGTATCCGAGCTTATCCAGGAAGTGCCCGGCAAAATAATCGATGGTCTTAACATGGTGGAGTTTGCCGGAGAACAAGCCCAGGTCGATGAGCGGGCAGAGCGTCTGGCCGCGGCGCTGGATGCACAGATTGCCGCCGGTGAGAAAGGGGTGCTTGGGTATCAGCTCACCCGGGATGCCGGTTCCATCAATAAGATTTATGCCATGCGCAAGAAGGCGGTGGGGCTGCTCGGGGCCACCAAAGGTCGCCGCAAACCTATAGCCTTCGCCGAAGATACCGCCGTACCACCGGAAAAGCTCGCCGACTATATCATGGAGTTTCGTGCGCTGTTGGATAGCCATCAACTGCAATACGGCATGTTCGGCCATGTGGATGCCGGGGTGCTGCATGTGCGTCCGGCGCTGGATATGTGCGATCCCAAGGATGAAGCCTTGCTGCGTACCGTTTCGGATCAAGTGGCGGCACTGACGCAGAAATACGGCGGCCTGATGTGGGGCGAGCACGGTAAGGGGGTGCGTGGTGAGTATGGCCCCCAGGTATTTGGCGAGCAGCTTTGGAGTGAGCTTGAAGAAGTTAAGACGCTGTTCGACCCCCAGAATAAACTCAACCCGGGTAAGCTGGTGGCGCCCAAAGGCCAACAGCTTATCTACAATGTCGACAGTACCAAGCGCGGCAGTTTCGACAGGCAAATACCGGTCAGTGTTCGCGATGCCTTCCCGGATGTGATGAACTGTAACGGTAACGGCCTGTGTTTTAACTACAGCCGCTTTTCGCCTATGTGCCCCTCGTTCAAGGTGACAGGAGACAGGATCCATTCGCCCAAGGGCCGCGCCGGGTTAATGCGCGAGTGGCTGCGACTGCTGGAATCCGAAGGCGTTGATGTCAATGAGCTCGCCAAGTCCAAACCCATGGGCCTGTTGCAGCGACTGCAAAACAGCCTCAATGCCAAGAAAGAATACGACTACTCCCACGAGGTGATGGAGTCGCTCAAGGGCTGTCTCGCCTGTAAGGCGTGCTCCGGCCAGTGTCCGGTGAAGGTGGATGTCCCCAAGTTCCGGGCACAGTTTTTCAGTATCTATTACCGCCGTTATCAGCGTCCCGCCAAGGATTACCTGGTGGCCGGTGTCGAGGATTCGGTGCAGCTGATGGCCAAGGCGCCCCGGCTGAGTAACTTTGCGGCGCAGAATCCTCTATCCAAGTGGGTGATTAAAAAGGCTCTGGGGTATGTGGATGCGCCTGCGCTGTCTGTACCTACGCTGAAACAGCGCCTCGATGCTCACCCCAGCCGCGGTTATGATCTCAACGCCTTGAGTGCTATCCCCGCCGCTGAGCGACAAAATTATGTGTTGGTGGTGCAGGACCCTTTCAACAGCTTTTACGATGCTGAACTGGTTTATCGCTTTATTCGCCTGATTGAAGCGCTTGGGCTCAAGCCGGTATTGCTGCCGTTCAAGCCCAACGGTAAACCGGCTCATATCAAAGGATTTCTGGAGCAGTTTGCCAAGACGGCACAGACCGCCGCCGATTTTCTCAATCAGGTGCATGCCCTTGGCATGCCCATGGTGGGGGTAGATCCGGCGCTAGTGTTGGTTTATCGCGACGAATACCGTGAAGCGCTCGGCGCCAAGCGCGGCCAGTTCAATGTCCAGCTGGCCAGTGAGTGGCTAAGTGCCATGCTCGAACAGTTACCGCAACTGCCTGCAAGCGGGCGAGAGTTCACCTGGTTCAGCCACTGCACCGAATCCAGTGCCCGTCCCGGCACTGCCAAAGAATGGCAAACCATCTTTGCCCGTTTTGGTGCCAAGTTGGGAACCGTGAATCTGGGTTGTTGCGGCATGGCCGGCACCTATGGCCATGAGTTGGAAAACCTGCCACGTTCCAAGGCTTTGTATGAGATGTCCTGGGACGAGGCGATAAAGTCGTTGCCAAAGGAGCAGATACTGGTGTCCGGTTATTCCTGTCGCAGCCAGGTCAAACGCTTTGGCGGCTTCAGGCCCAAGCACCCCATCGAAGCCTTGCTGGAACTGACTCAGGCGTAAGCCTGAGAGCGCCAAGAATAGGGCTCCAAAAGTGTGGAGCCCATGAATAGGGAACCCAAAATAGGAAGCCAGGATGAAACAGTCGGCAGACAAGGTGAGTGAGGCCCTGAAAGGGCTGGGGGCAAGGCCTGACTTATGTCAACAGCAAGCCCTGTTTGAGATAGATGTTAAAGGCGATTGGTATTATCTCAACTCACCGCTGCCGGCCAAGTTTGCCAGGCTCTTCAGCAGTATTTTGCACTGCATCGAGGGTGAACATCTGTTGCTCACCCCGGCAGAGCGTTTGAGGGTAGCGGTGGCCGACACACCGCTCATCATAGTTGATTACAAGCAGCTGGATATCGAGGCCGAGAGCAGCCGTTTTGCCCTGGTTTGCTCCCAGGGTAATGAGTTCGAGGTGCTGGGGCTCAATGCCTTTGAGTGCGCCGAATCCGGGCTATTGGTAAGCTTGCCTCGTGGTCTCAAGGCCAGGCTTGGGCGTGCCTGTTTCTATCGCTTTGCCGAAACCTATTTACTGAGTTAAAAGTCAACGGAATCGCTTTGCCATTCAGGCAGATATAAAACCTTTATTTACAGTAGCCTGACTGTAAATGCCCCATTATTCTCCTTTCTTGTGTTAGTGAAATATTCAGCAGGTGGTAGTATTAATACCATTGGTATAGAAGTTTGATAGACTCAGAATCGGGTTAGCCACTCAAGTTTAAAGCGGATTGTCGGCTGGTAATCGTGTACCCATAGGGGAGTCATAAAGCCGTATATTTGGGCAAGTCAATGCGGTTTTGTTCCGCTTGAGAGGTCATATGCCGTTTTTCATGCTCCCTGTGTAGGTCAATCATTTTGCGCAGTGGTATAGTTAAACTCGGCAGCGGCATGGCCCGGCGCCAATGAAATAGAATAAGCGATTTTGTTGCATAAAGCGCTTGCCCCTGCCGATAGCGAACAGACAAGCCCTGAAGTACAGGAGGTGTTGCTTGAACCGCAAAGAGAGTCTCGGTTATCTGGTATCCCATTTGAACGTGGAACTGCAACATGAACTGGATAGCCGCCTGAAGCGTTATCAGCTGGATATTAAACTCTGGCCTGTTTTGTTTGCGCTCTGGCAAGAGGAAGGGATCAGCCAAACCGAGTTGTCACGTCGCTGTGATGTGGCCAACTACACCATGACACGCTTGCTGGATCAACTGCAGGTACAAGGCTTAATTTATCGCCACCAGGAAGAAGACAACCGGCGTGCGTTTCAAATTTTCCTGACCGATCAGGCCAAGGCGATGGAGCAGGACTTAATTCGCGAGGCCGAGCGGGTCAACGAGAAGTTTATGGCGGCCTTGGATGAGCCGGAAAGAGCGCAGTTGCTTATGCTGCTCAACAAGATAAATCATACCGACAAGCGTTAACCTTATGGTTGAATGCGCGATCACTGAATCAAAGATAGACCAATAGTACGCACACCAATCCTCCCAGTAGCAACCAGTGTTGCATATGTGAGTTGTTTGGCTGTTGCTTCCCCTGTTTGAGGCTCGCCAGCAGGCGGTTACACTTGTAGATGCGACAGATAGTCAGCTCTGTGGTGGGGTCTACCAGAAGTTGCATCCGGCAACGTGCGCCATTACGTAACTCAAAGCTGTGTTCGCTATGTAGCCCCAGGTTGAATTTGCTGGATACCATTTTACCGTCGACAAACAAACGCTCAAATCCATTCCAGTTACTGGCCTGTAGTTCCACCTTTTGCTGTTCCACTTCATAGCCGAATCTGAGCATCACTGACTCCCTGACATTCGAGATGACGAATGTTAAGTCAAGCAGAGGCAGATGACGCTTGCCAGTCCGGGAAAATGAATTTTCTGTTTCCGGCGCCTATCTCTTTGCCGACAAGGGGAAAATTTTTTCAGTAATAAAAAAGGGCCCGAAGGCCCCTTTATGGAATATGAGCGAGCTTAAGCTTGAGTACCATTGATGATGGCGCGGGCCATCTCATCGGCTACTTCGGCCGTGGTACGGTTCTGCTCATCGGCCTGCTTGAAGATGGTCAACAGGGTGTTGTAGATCTCTTCTACCTTGGCGCTAGACTTGGCAGCATCATAGTCTTTTTCGAAAGACACGTTGATGATGCCACCGGCGTTGATCACATAGTCTGGGGCATAGAGGATGCCCATCTGCTTAAGCTGCTCACCGTGGCGGGGCTCGGCCAACTGGTTGTTGGCGCAGCCTGCGACTATGCCGGCTTTCAGCTGTGGCAGTGTGGTGTCGTTAAGTGTGGCACCCAGGGCGCAAGGGGCATAGACATCGACGTCCAGAGCATAGATGTCCTGAGGGGCAACCACCACGGCGCCAAAGTCGGTGGCGACCTTGTCCAGTGATGCTTGATGGATATCGGTTACAAACAGCTCTGCGCCTTCTTCATGCAGATGCTTGCACAGATAATAGCCCACATGGCCTACGCCCTGAACGGCTATCTTGAGGCCCTTGAGGCTATCTTTGTCCAGCTTGTGTTTAACGGCAGCCTTGATACCCAGGTAAGTTCCCATGGCGGTAAAAGGAGAGGGATCGCCGCTCATTCCTTCCAGACCAAGCACATAAGGGGTTTCATCATGGGCAATCATGATATCGGCAGGGGTGGTACCCACATCTTCGGCCGAGTAGTAGCGGCCGCCCAGGCTGTGAACAAAACGGCCAAAGGCGCGGAACAGTTGTTCACGATTCTCTGTCTTGGGATCGGCTATGATAACTGACTTACCGCCACCCATGGCCAGACCGGCCAGCGCGTTCTTGTAAGTCATACCGCGGGAGAGGCGCAACACGTCAGTGAGGGCTTCATCATCTGATTGGTAGTTCCACATACGGCAACCGCCTACGGCTGGACCCAGGTTGGTGTTGTGGATGGCGATGATGGCACGCAGGCCACTTTCCTTGTCATGACAGAATACTACCTGTTCATGTTCGTCGAATGATACATGATTAAATACAGCCACGTCTGTTCTCCGCTGTGCTTATTGGGGCGGCGCTTAGCGGCCGCCGACCGCTTGTTATATTTATTGCAGAACCATAGCATTTAGCGATACTCTCAACAAAGCTGATGAGCAGAATATTTGTGATCTATCTGGCAATTTTGCTTTCCACCTTACGTTAACGTAAAGCTGGTTGGAAGCTGAAGTCAGCCACCCATAGTCGTCTCATTATGGAGTGGTACTGAAAAAGCTGGCCAGAGGCTTAGTTGAACAGATACAGAATATAAAAGCACAATAAAAACAAACAAGAAGAAAGGAAAGTTTATGACTGAACAGACAAGTACACCGCCTAACGCCGAACAGCAGGAAGCCTTGCGCCAGGCTTGGGTGCGTGAACAGTTCCAGAAAGCCAATAAATTTCTTGCAGAGAAAGGGGTGATCCCCAGCAAAGTGGTACCGGCAGAAAGCCGTTATCTGGCGCCTTATGTAGCCATGTGGAAAATCGAATCCAAACAGCCCAGCCACAAGACCTATTGGGTGATGTCCGGTGACTTGCCTTCCGACTATGTTGATGTCAGCGTAGCAGCCACTGCCCGTGAAGCCTTGCGTCACTTTTCGCTGACCTGGCAGCTCAAGGCCGAGAACTTAGTGCAATCCGGTGCCACCAAAGACCCAACCCAGGCCAAGTTTGCCCAGTTGCTGGTCTCCAGAGCCGAGAGCCTGTACAAGATCCAAGCGGACGATAAGCTCTGGGGGTGATGTCGCAATCAATTTCTCACTCTCGACTTTGACGATGAACTTCTGATAGTCATAGTGACGCCAATAGCCTTGGCAGACTGTTGCTCCCTTCCCTGAGAGGTGTTTCTGCAGAAGTTCGAAAATGCGGTGGCAGATGTGGGGAACTACCAGTAAATCTGTGTCTTAGAGGCTGCTTTTGGATACCCCTAAAACAACAACCCAGCCTATGCTGGGTTGTTGTTTATCAAAGAGAGCTTCTAAGTTCAAAGGCGTCAGGCTGCGCCGTCGAACAGGGTATCTTCCAGTGTGCGGCCTCGCATCAGGCTGCGATATTGCCAGCCATTCTGCTTGAGTAGCTGCAGCAGTTCGATATCCAAGGTGTCCTTTTCCGGTTGGTAACGGATAAGGTAGTTTTGTTTGCCCTTGGCCGAGACCTCGTAAACACCTTCAAGGGCGTAGAGTGCCTCCAGCAGTTTTTCCTGATCACAGTGTTGCATCTGCAGCGTCAGATAGGCTTCGGCGCTGCTCTGCTGCATGGTGACCGACTGGCTCAGTTTACCTTTGTCCAGATACAGCACTCTGTCACAGAGCTTTTCCAGTTCATCCAGATTGTGGGAGCTGATAATAAAGGTAGTGTCTGCGCTCAAGGATTCTACCAACTCGCGAATTTTGCGGGCGTTGGCGGGATCCAGTCCGGCCGTGGGTTCATCCAGCAGCACCAGCTTGGGGTTGCCTATCAGCGCCTGAGCTATCGCGGCGCGTTTCCCCATACCATGACTCAGAGAGTTGGGTTTTTGATTGGCGACGTCCTCAAGGCCTACCAGCGCCAGCACCCGCATGGATTCAGCTTTGGCAGCTTCAGCGCCCATACCCTGCATGCGGGCAAACAGGCTGAATTGAGTCAGCAGGCTGAAGCCGGGATCCAGGGCGGCGTCCTGGGGCAGGGCCGAGATCTGTCCTAAAAGTCCGGTGCTGCCCGGGCGCTGTCCCATCACAGTGATTTCACCACTACTTGGACGTATATAACCCAGCAGCAGGCTCATCAATGTGGTCTTGCCGGCACCGTTTGGGCCGACCAGGGCGATGGGACTACCGGGCTCCAGTTGCAAGTCGACGCTATCCAATGCCCGCTTGCTGCTGTAGAGTTTGCTCAGGCCGTTACAGTTAATCAGACTCATAGATCACCTCGCTGCATCATGGTGCGGCCTATTGCCAATAACCCAATGGTTTGCAGCAGTGGCAACCAAGCACTTGACAGTGCCGTTAGCGGCTGGGCATTGAGCATGGCATCTATCTGTGCTCCGGGCACCAGATAACCGATGAAAGAGAGCATGGGCAGCTGAGCATTGATAACCGCCATTACTATCATCATGGCGGCAAAGAAAAGCACCGCAAAAACACTGGCTAATCTGGCCGAGCTGGCCCAGAGTGAGAACAGCGCCATCAGGGCGGTGTAGGGCAGCAGGATCAATACCAGATTGAGTGTCATCATCAAGCCGGAAGTCAGCGCGGGTAGCACCAATGCCATATCCCGGCTCATGGCCAAAAATACGGTTGCTATGACTGTGATGGCAACCAACAGCAATTGGATCAACATCATGCCGAGGAAGCGGCCGAAGAAGAGGGCATCGCGGCCCGAACGCAGGCTGAGGAAGCGCAGTGTGCCGCGGTTTTTGTCCGAGGCGAACTGATCGCCGCAGATAAGAATGCTGAACATGGGGAACAGGTAGAGACTGATGACCCAATAGACGGCTTGCTCGGCAACCGGCCAGGCAAATAGTTGATCCAGAGTGCCTTCACCGAAGGCTCCGGTAACAAAATGCTTGAAGTCCGGGTTCAACAGAAAGCTGGCGGCACCTCGGACCGGATAGGCGAGGATCAGCAGCCACACCAGGGCGAAAGCTATCATCGCCAGGGTGCCACGGCGGTGGAAAATCAGTTTATAGAGTTCAAATCCCGCGAGTTGCAGGGCGTTTTTCAGCCCTCCGGGATGAGTGCTGTGAGTTGCAGTTGTCATGTGGTTCCTTGTTTTGCTCCAAATATGGAGTCCTTGCAGCGACAGGTGCAAGCACTGGGTTGCCGATAAGACGCCAGCCTAACACCATGAGGCCAGGCAGACCAACGCCTGGCCGCTATTTCAAGCCGTAGCTGTCGTTTTTACGGTCAATTATGCCAGTTGCGCCTTAAGCTCGGCCAATTCCTGTTTTAGTAAAGCCAGCTCTTGCTTGATTGTCGTCAGCTCTAGCTCAAGCAAGGCTATCCGGCTTTGGCTCGCCGTTTCTGGCTCACTTTCGCACTTTCTTTCGCGTTCACCTTCACGGTGAGCTGCAGCTTGATTGGCAATCTGAGAGGTATCTGCGCCGCCGGAACTTTCAGATACACCATCATGCTCGGTGAAGTTCTCGGCAAAGCGTATCTCACGTTTGCCCGGCTCCCTGGCCAGTTGGCGGATAAAGCCTTTGTCTTTCAACGCTAGCAGGGTTTGCTCCACTTGTGGCAGGCCGTCAAATTCAAACAACCGCTGAGCCCGGCTTCTGAGTTCACCAGCGGTTTGGGCGCCGCGCAGCAGCAACAAACACACTATCGCCAGCTCTGCGGGGGAAAACTGCAGCTCGCCAAATTCTGTGTTACAGAATCTGTGGCGGTATTTAATGACCCGGCTGCCAAAGCCGGATTGCTCACTCAGCAGACGTTTTTTACTCAGGCTGTCCAAGGCTTGCTGCACTTCAGATTCGTTCAGTTCCATCACGGGATCGCGGCTGGTCTTTTGATTGCAGGCTTGGGTCAGTGAGTTGAGAGACAAGGGATAAAGATCCGGAGTAGTGACTTCTTTTTCCAGCAGGCAGCCAATCACTCAGGCTTCGATGGCATTGAGTTGCAACATAATTGACAGTTCCATTCAAGGCAGATGTCGGCCAACTGACCGACATTTTACTCAGTGTTTTTGAGTTATATCAGAGCCTTGAGCAGATGTCGCGGTTTTCCTCGGCTGCGCCTTTCCTGAATAGGGCAGGCGCGTTATTTTTGCTCAATTCTTTGCCAGTGCTTTGTCAGTTCTTTGTTCAATTACTGGCGTGGATACCGTCATCTTCGATGCGCAGTTTTCCGGCTTTGAACAGGCCGCCGATGGCTTTCTTGAAGGCCTTCTTGCTCATGCCAAGTTCGGCGTAGATCACCTCGGGCGAGGTCTTGTCGCTGTAGGGCAGGAAACCGCCGGCCTGGGCCAGCTTCTTCATGATCCGCTGTGATTGCTGATCCAACTCCTGACGGTCAGCCTTTTGCAGGGTCAGATCCAGTTTGTTGTCGTGACGCACCTGCTTGATATAACCCTTGAGCTTTTGGCCAAACTTCAGCTTACGGAACACTTCATTTTGATAGATGACGCCCCAATGCTTGTTGTTGACTATCGCCTTGTAGCCGAGATCTGTGGTACCTGCAATGATAAGGTCAACCTGTTGACCATTCTTGTACCAAGCCGGGCTCTTATCGACAAACTTATCGATTTTGGACGAAGCGACAATCCGTTCGTCGGCGCGGTTACGGTGAACATAGACCAGGTAACTGCGGCCTTCTTCTGCCTGCTTGTGCTGCTCACCGAAGGGCAGCAGCAGATCTTTTTCCAGTCCCCAATCGAGGAAGGCACCGACCCGGCCAATGGAAACCACCTTGAGATAAGCAAACTCACCCACCTGAGCCAGGGGCTTTTTAGTGGTTGCGATAGGCATGTCGTTGGAGTCCAGATAGAGGAACACCTCCAACTTGTCGCCAACCTGACAACCCTTGGGCACCACTTTATTGGGTAATAACACCTGTCCCAACTCATGAGCGTTGAGGTAAACCCCGAAATCAACCTGTTTGACCACTTCCAGGGTGCAACTTTGACCTATTTCTGCCATCTGTTTTTGAACCTGATTAACTTTGTTTCAGCTGCGGCGGATTATAACGGATTGCGCCCACCTATGCCCGTGCCTTTTTTTAGGGAAGGTACGAATAAGTCCTCGTGGCCTTCTCTTTTGTAGGGCGTGGCTTGCACAGCAATTGGCGTTCAAGGCATCTGACTGAAGGCATGCCGGGGCCTGTCGAAGTCAGACTTCCCTAAGTTTAAATAAGACTAAAGTTAGCGCTGCTTTTTGCAGCAGAACTGGTTAAGCTGAAAATAAAAACCTTTGCCTATGTTCTCTATCTGGTCCGTCAGCCTGCTGGCACTCTTGTATCTCGCGCTGTTGTTTATCATCGCCTGGTGGGCGGATAAATATAAGCCCAAACGCTTTCGGGCGCTGTTTTACAGCCTGACACTCGGCGTCTACTGCACCTCCTGCGTCGTGGTACTTTGTCCAGCTTCTATTTAGCTGCTGCGATTTTTGCTTGAATCGCCAGGTTTCAAGATAACAAACCTTTGTTTGAGGGTGAGTTTTCACCCTCAAATTCCCCAAGGGGGCGGCATTGAAGCAAACTAGGTACCCAAAGCGGTATCTGGGCATCAAAATAGGGAGCCTGTGTATTTAAAAAATCTTGAACAGATAAAATCAGCTTTCAAAGCTCAATTTATTGATATAAATCGAAAAAAGCTCGCTTAAATGGCATGGGTGAACATCGCAACTGTAGTTTATATTTCAAGGCCTTGGATAAACTGTGATTCGTGCTTGCATTATGGGGCACAGCAAGGTTTAATTGCGCCGTTTTGAAGGTACATTCAGTCCTGACAGGCAAACGTGAGTAACAGGGTTATTATGGTTCACGAGTCATTAACCGTGTAAATGAACAAAGCACCATTTACACGGGGTTAAGAGGGTTTTAGCTAATGCACAGCCATTCATTTGCCGCACTGGTTCGCCAAGTGCCACAACACAGGTTTTCAACCATTGTCAGCTATGACAATACCGGCTTGAAACATCTCACGTTAATCCGCATCAATTCCGGCCGCGAACAGGCCAATAGTCCCAACTGAGCCCGTCGTCCATCTACGACGATACATTCACTCGGCATTCATTTTTGAATCGCCGAGGACGGGTTATTTGTCCACCCTTACATTCAACACCAAGAGTTTTAGGTTAAATGCAAGCCAAGAATATTTACTACGAGACACTGCATCCGGCATATGGGCAGTATTTTGAGGTGGAAAAGGTGCTGTTCGAGCAAAAGACCGAACAGTGGCACCTGAGCATTTTTGAAAATGCCGCTATGGGACGGGTCATGGCGCTCAATGGTGCCATCCAGACCACTGAGAAAGATGAGTTTGTCTATCACGAAATGTTGACCCATGTGCCTATTCTGGCCCACGGCGACGTCAAGCGGGTGCTTATTATAGGCGGCGGTGACGGTGGCATGCTGCGGGAAGTGGTCAAACATAAACAGATTGAATCCATTACCATGGTGGAGATTGATGCCGCCGTGGTGGAAATGTGTAAAAGCTATTTTCCAAACCATTCCCAAGGTGCCTATGATGACCCCAGAGTCAACTTGGTGATCAGCGACGGGATGGATTATGTTAGGCAATCACGGCAAAAATTTGATGTGATTATCTCTGACTGCACAGATCCCCTTGGTCCGGGAGAAGTGCTGTTCAGTTCCGACTTTTACGAGGGCTGTAAGCGTTGTCTCAATGAAAATGGGATTTTTGTCGCTCAGAACGGCGTGCCTTTTATGCAGCTGGATGAAGTGCAAAATACCGTCAGACGCATGAGCTCTTATGTGAAAGAGTGTCGGTTCTATATGGCGGCCGTGCCTACCTATGTGGGTGGCAGCATGGCCTTTGCCTGGGCAACCGATGATCTTGAGGCGCGTCAGCATAGCCTGGCGACTCTCGAAGAGCGTTTTGAGCGGGCCGGTATTACCACCCGTTATTACACGCCGGCTATCCATCAGGCAAGCTTTGCGCTGCCGGCGTTTGTCGAACAGGCGGTCGCGTCAGCGATGACGGTTACCGCATAACCCATTTTTTGATAACAGGCTAACGAACATGAGTGATTGGTCTATTGACGATGCCCGCGTCGGCTACAACGTCGCATACTGGAGCCAGGGATTTTACGGAATAAGCGATCAGGGTGAGGTGACAGTGTCACCGGATCCTTTGAATCCGGACAGCAAAATCGGCCTGAACGAACTGGCCAAAGACATGGTGAAGGCCGGTGTTAACCTGCCTGTGCTGGTCCGTTTCCCGCAGATTTTGCACCACAGGGTCGATAGCCTGTGCCAGGCCTTTAATCAGGCGATTCAAAAGTATGAGTACAGCGAGGACTATCTGCTGGTTTATCCCATCAAGGTGAACCAGCAGCAGACAGTGGTTGAGGAAATCCTCGCCAGCCAGGTCAGCAAAGAAGCCCCGCAACTAGGGCTTGAAGCCGGCAGTAAGCCTGAGCTGATGGCGGTACTGGCGATGGCACAAAAGGCCAGCTCAGTCATAGTCTGTAACGGCTACAAGGATAAAGAATATATCCGCCTGGCACTGATAGGCGAAAAGCTGGGCCACAAGGTCTATATAGTGCTGGAGAAGATGTCCGAGCTTAAGATGGTACTGCAGGAATCCCGCGAGCTGGGGGTTACTCCGCGTCTGGGTCTGCGCGCACGCCTGGCGTTCCAGGGCAAGGGCAAATGGCAGGCCAGTGGCGGTGAAAAGTCCAAGTTTGGTCTGTCTGCTGCGCAGGTGCTGCGGGTGGTCAACGAGCTCAAGAGTGCCGATATGCTGGATTCGCTGCAGTTGCTGCACTTCCACCTGGGTTCGCAAATCGCCAATATCCGCGATATTCGCCACGGTGTGGGTGAAGCGGCGCGCTTCTACTGCGAGCTGAGAAAACTGGGGGCCAAGGTCAACTGTTTCGACGTGGGCGGCGGCCTGGCGGTGGACTATGACGGTACCCGCAGCCAAAGCAACAACTCAATGAACTATGGCCTGAGCGAATACGCCAACAATATCGTCAGCGCTCTGAGTGATGTCTGCGCCGAGTACGAGCAGCCGGTGCCTAGGATTATCTCTGAGTCCGGCCGCTTCCTGACGGCGCACCACGCCGTACTTATCACGGATGTTATTGGTACCGAGGCCTATTCCCCTGAGAATATCCAGCCACCGGCAGAGGATGCCCCACAGCTGCTGCACAACATGTGGCAGTCCTGGAGCGATATCCGCGGCCGCGCCGATTCCCGTGCCCTGATTGAGATTTTCCACGATACCCAATCGGATCTGGCCGAAGCTCACGCTCTGTTTGCTCTTGGGCAACTTAGCCTGGAAGAGCGCGCCTGGGCGGAGCAGACCAACCTGCGTGTCTGTCACGAGCTGCAGGGCTTGATGAACAACAAGAACCGTTATCACAGGCCCATCATTGATGAACTCAATGAGAAGCTGGCCGACAAGTTCTTCGTTAACTTCTCGCTGTTCCAATCGCTGCCGGATGCCTGGGGTATAGATCAGGTGTTCCCTGTGTTGCCGCTGACCGGGCTGGATACCGCGCCAGAGCGCCGCGCCGTGATGCTGGATATCACCTGTGACTCGGACGGCATGGTGGATCAGTATGTGGACGGGCAGGGGATTGAAACCACACTGCCGGTTCCTGCCTGGAGTGCCGAGAGCCCGTATCTTATCGGTTTCTTCCTGGTGGGGGCTTATCAGGAGATCCTCGGTGACATGCACAACCTGTTCGGTGATACCAACTCGGCTGTGGTGCGTCTCGATGAAAGCGGCCTGGCCAACATAGAGTCTGTGCTGTCCGGTGACACTGTGGCCGATGTGCTGCGCTATGTGAACCTGGATGCCGTATCCTTTATGCGCACCTATGAAGAGCTGGTGAATCAGCATATTGCCGAAGACGAACGCACCTCGATCCTTGAAGAGCTGCAATTGGGTCTTAAGGGTTATACCTATCTGGAAGATTTTTCATAAGGTCGGTGCATTCAGCAGGCCCTTCGGGGCCTGCAACAAGTAGAGATAAAAGATGTTTTTTGAAGGTTCAGAAAAAAAAATTGAAGTGATAGTGACGCCGGCTACGCCTTCGCTGCGCTCACTGGGAAAGCCCTTCTGGGAAGAGATGGTGGCCAAGGCCAATGCAGAAATCCTCTCTTCCGTCAGCAATGATTATTGCGATGCCTATCTGCTCAGCGAGTCGAGTCTGTTTGTTTGGGACGACAGGTTTTTAATGTTGACCTGTGGTACCACCACACTGGCGCGCTCGACCCTGCATTTTATCGACTCCCTCGGCGAAGAGGCGATAGCCTTTGCGACTTTTCAGCGCAAAAACGAATATCTGTCGCACCTGCAGGCCAGCTCTTTTGAGCAGGACTTGCAGGCACTGAGAGAGAAACTGTCCGGCGTGGCGTACCGTATCGGTCATCTGGATTCCCATCACCATTACCTGTTTTGCAGTGACAAGGCCTTCAGCGCCGAGAGCGGTGATGCCACCAGTGAGCTTTTGATGTATCACATTCGCGGTGAAGCGGCCGACTATCTGCGCTCCGATAACCAAAGCTGCGCCGGGGTTCGCCAATTGCTGGCACTGGAAGAGATGCTGCCCGGATTCCAGTTTGATGACTTCCTGTTTGAGCCCTTTGGTTATTCCATCAACGGCATTCGCGGCAAAGAGTATATGACTATTCATATTACACCGCAGGAAAGCAGCTCTTATGTCAGCTTCGAGACCAATCTGGATCTCGCCGCACAACCGATAGATATCTTCGCCCGTTTGCTGGCCATTCTCAATCCCGGCAGCTGGGATGTCATCGGCTTCAACGCCCAGTTGGACACCCGTGGTTACCCTGAACATTTATGTCTGGGAAGTTGCTCTTTGTCCCTGGAGCAGGGTTATAATGTTGGCTTCAGTCACTATCAGCAGATGTGCCACGAAGTGCTGATCCCTGAGTCCATGTAAATATCGGCATTAGCCAAGTTTTGGAGTATTTATGACCACTTTAGCAGATAAACCTGATTACTCGCTTTATTCAAATGCGTTTGGTTATTTGCGTCAGCCACTGGATTTCAAACCGCTAGAAAGCGATGCGGATGTGGTGGTAATAGGTTTGCCTTTCGATATGGCCGTTACCGGTCGCAGCGGTGGCCGAATGGGGCCTGGAGCTATCCGCAATGCCTCGACCAATCTGGCCTGGGAAGAGAAGCGTTGGCCTTGGGATTTCAGCCTCAGCGAATATATCAAGATAGTGGACGCCGGCGATCTGGTGTTCAATTGTGGTGATGCCGCCGATTTTACCGAGCGCACCGAAAACTTTGCCAGCAAAGTTCTGGCCTCCGGCAAGACACTGCTGAGCTTTGGCGGCGATCACTTTGTGACCCTGCCGCTGCTGCGCGCGCATCACAAACAGTTTGGCAAGATGGCGCTGCTGCACTTCGATGCTCACACCGATACCTACAGTGAAGGCAGCAAGTTTGACCATGGCACCATGTTCTATCATGCCCCCAACGAAGGCTTGATCGATCCGGCCCATTCTGTGCAGGTGGGGATCCGCACCGAATACACCAAAGAGGGCCACGGTTTTCAGGTGATTGACGCCGCCATGGCCAATGATATGACCGCCGATGAAATCGTGGCGCAGATCAAGGCGCGGGTTGGCGATATGCCTTTGTATGTGACTTTTGATATCGATTGCCTGGATCCTGCCTTCGCGCCGGGAACCGGTACTCCGGTATGCGGCGGTCTCACCAGTGATAAGGCGCTGAAGATTATCCGTGGTCTCAAGGGCCTCAACATAGTGGGTATGGATGTGGTTGAAGTGGCACCTGCTTACGATAGCGCCGACATTACTGCGCTGGCGGGCGCGACGCTGGGCCTGGAAATGCTGCATGTCTGGGCTTTGTGTCAGGGCAAAGTCAAGTAAGCCGCTTTACGTTAAGCCAACGCTTGTCGTTGGCTTTTCTTCTTGTATAGAGCCCCCCTAGCTAGGCTGGGGGTTCGCTTTCGCTGGGGCACTGCGCCCGGCTCAGGGACAAGGATAGACAATGACAGATTTGAGTGATATTCGCCGCGAATACACCCAGGGCGGCCTCAGGCGCGCCGATCTGGCCACCGAGCCCATGGCGCAGTTTGAGCGCTGGATGGCGCAAGCCAAGGATGCACCTTTGACGGATCCTACCGCCATGGTGGTGGCCACAGTGGACGAAACCGGCCAACCGTTTCAGCGGATAGTCTTGCTGAAGCGTTTTGATCAGCAGGGTTTTGTATTCTTTACCAATCTGGAAAGCCGTAAGGCGCAGCAGATTGCCGTCAACGCCAAGGTTAGTTTACTGTTTCCCTGGCATCCGCTGGAGCGCCAGGTCGCCGTGACAGGTGTCGCCGAAGCCCTGTCTGCTACAGAGGTATTCAAGTACTTTGTCAGCCGTCCGAAAGATAGCCAGATAGCGGCCTGGGTCTCGAAACAGTCGAGCAAGCTTAGCGCTCGTCAGGCACTCGAGAGCAAGTTTGCCGAGATGAAGGCCAAGTTTGCCAAGGGCGAAGTCCCCTTGCCCAAGTTTTGGGGCGGTTACCGCATAGTGCCTTCCAGTGTGGAATTCTGGCAGGGCGGTGAGCACAGGCTGCATGACAGATTCCTCTACAGCCGCACAGATGGTGGATGGGAGATTAATCGTCTCGCACCTTGATGGCGCTATGGCATAACAAGAGGGACGGCATCTGCCGTCCCTCTACTTTATCCGTCAACTATTTTAACCGCACTACGTTTTCCGCCTGCAGCCCCTTTTGGCCTTCAGTCACGCTGAAGCTGACCTTCTCACCCTCTTTCAGGGTGCGACGGCCGCTGCCTTGAATGGCGCGGTAATGGACGAACACATCGGCGGCGTTTTCCTGGGTTATACCAATCTCTTTAATTATGTGATCTAATTAGCCAACACTTTTTCAGCTGCCAGATCATGAGTCATCCCGACATCGCTTCATTAGCAAAATCCGAGAAAAGCGCACGTAAACGCATTCGCTATCTCGCCCTGCTTCACTTTATCGAAGGTCATTCCCGTACCTCTATCGCCAGTATGTTGAAGGTCAGCAGAACCAGTGTGAATAAGTGGGTCGCCACTTATCTCTCCTTGGGACTATCCGGCCTGGATGACAAACCAAATCCGGGACGTCCCGCTAAATTGTCCTCTCTTCAGCTAGCAACCCTGAAAGAATTCGTACTACTCAAAAGTCTATCTGAGCAAGGCGGCAGATTAATGGCCAAGGACGTCGGCCACTTTATTCAGTCTGAATTTGGCGTGACTTTCAAGCAAACGAATATCTACCGTTTACTACATCAATTAGGCTTTTCCTGGATCACTACGAGATCACGTCACCCGAAACAATCTGAAGCCGTGCAAGAGGCTTTTAAAAAACTTCCCAATGGCAATGATCCTTAACACCCCGGGACACGTCGCACTCGATCGCATCGATGTTTGGTTTCAAGATGAAGCCAGATTTGGTCAACAAAACACCACTACCCGTATTTGGGCTGAGAAAGGGACTAGGCCACGAGTGGTAAAGCAGCAACAGTTTGAATCAGCGTATTTATTTGGTGCAGTCTGTCCGGCAACAGGCGCCACGCAAGCTATAATCGCCCCCTTTGCCAACAGCGATTATATGCATGAGCACTTAAAGTTGATTTCGGCCGCAACGGGATCAGGACGCCATGCTCTGGTCATCATGGACGGCGCGGGCTGGCATCAACAAGATTTGGCCGATGATTTTGATAACCTCAGTATTCTCAAACTTCCCCCATATTCACCTGAACTCAATCCAGTAGAGCAAGTCTGGCAATGGCTTCGTCAACATGTGTTGGCAAATCGCTGCTTTAGTGGCTACGACGATATTGTTGAGCAATGCTCCATCGCATGGAACAAGTTTATTGGAGAGCCGCTGAGGGTGATTCAATTATGCTCTAGGCAGTGGGTAAGAATGGTCAGTTAATTAACGTAATTGGTAT